>JABZJR010000069.1 GCA_015257705.1 Nanosynbacter sp. | reverse complement strand
GTCGAGGGGTGTTAGTTTAATCGACTAGCACCCCTCGGCAGAGGTACATAGATACAGAAAAAAAGTTAGGAGGTCTTGCACCCGCTCTACGGAGCGGGTTTTCTCTTTGATTAGACATAGACACCTATTGATTTTATTACGTTATTATTGTAAAGTAATCGGCTGGAAAATAATCACCAGAGCTCTTGTTTTTCGTTGTCATTTCTGCTACAATTCTAAGGAACATTACCAAAGACAGTGGCGACTTGGCGTAAAACAGGTATAAAAATGCCACCGAGGGATGAAACTAACAGTTTTATTTGACGTCTTTGGTAGTGCGAGAATCAAAGACGTTTTTTGATTCTCCATTACCGCACGTTAACAAATTGGCACATAACAAATTAGCTCAATCAAAGAAAGGATTTTTATGGCAATTTCACGCGATAAAAAACAAACTTTGGTTGCTGAACTGACAGAGCTATTAAAAGACGCTAAGGGTACGGCTTTTGCTCGATATCAAACTCTTACCGTTGCCGACCTACAAGAACTACGCAAGGCAGCTCGCGAAGCGGGCGTTACCATCAAGGTTGTTAAAAACCGATTGGTACGCGTAGCTCTTCAGGAAATCGATACTTACAAAGAAACCGACACCAGCTTATTGGTTGGTCAATTGGTTTACGCCGTAAGTAGCGAAGATGAAGTTATGCCAGCAAAGGTATTGGACACGTTTGCAAAAACGCATCCAGCATTACAACTTGCAGGTGGCTTCTCAGGCGAAGGCTTGGCAATTAGCGAAGCTGACGTTAAAGCATTGGCAGGTCTACCAAGCAAAGACCAGCTCGTTGCTCAAGTGGTATCACAATTGCTATCACCAGTACACGACACGGTCAACGCGCTTGGCGGCAATTTGCACGGACTTTTGGACGGCATCGAAACCAAAGCTGCTGCTTAAGTTTAGCAATCAACACTAGTAACGTTGCAACAATCGCAACAATATAATAATAAAGGAGAATATCAATGGCTGATATTAAGAAATTGGCTGAAGAACTTGTAAAATTGACAGTTCTAGAAGTTAACGAATTGAAAAATCATCTTAAAGAAGAATACGGCATCGAGCCAGCTGCTGCAGCTGTCGCTGTTGCTGGTCCAGCTGCTGGTGGTGACGCCGCTGCTGCTGACGAAAAAACTGAGTTCACAGTTACTTTGAAAGACGCTGGTTCTCAGAAGGTTGCAGTCATCAAGGCTGTTAAGGAAATCACTGGCCTAGGTCTAGGTGAAGCAAAAGCTATCGTTGACGGCGCTCCAGCACCAGTCAAGGAAAAAGTTTCTAAGGACGAAGCTGAAGCTGCAAAGAAAACTTTGGAAGACGCTGGCGCTACTGTCGAGCTTTCATAATTTGTTATACAACGCCAATTTGTTTCGTTTAATCACCGTCCGCTCTGGGCGGTGATTTTTATGTCGCCAATCTTAATATCACGAACCACGCGTCAATTTCAAGAGTAAAATTTGCAACACTTTTTTATTCATATCTTATAGCGCTGTGGAAAATTGGATAAAAATAGATAACGCGACTTGATATAAATGTAAGGATATGCTATATATTAGTTAAGTATTATAAAAAATAGACAAAGGAATTGCGAGAACCATGTCTGAATTACCAGAAAAGCAAATTAAGCGTCTGAGGACACTTATTCAAGAGGCGGAAACCAATTTAGCTGCCGCAAAAGAATTATTGATTAGTATTATTGGCGATGATGGCCAAGTAGTCACACCAAAAACTTCGTCAGATAATGTAGCAGGAAAGATTATCGAAGGCGTGTTTGACGGACAAATGATGCTCAGTCCTGACGGCAAAAATTACCCAATCCCAGCTAACTACGCTTCAAAGTCGAAGCTGGTTGAAGGCGATTTGATGAAATTGACAATCGCTGAAGACGGCAGCTTTATTTATAAGCAAATTGGCCCTGTGCCACGAAAACAAGTCATCGGAACACTTGTCCAGCACGACGGAATTTACTACGTCGAGGCTTCCGGCCGCGAATATCGTATTTTGCTTGCTAGCGTAACTTACTTCCGAATTAACGTCGGCGACCAAGTCACAATCATCATCCCTGAAGACAATCCTGACGCAACTTGGGCTGCTGTCGAAGCTGCATTGTAAATATTATGCTACCGAGCGAGTTTTTGCTCAGTTACGCCAGTTTTAACGCTGACAATAAGCCATTCGTCGAATGTCAAGTTGGCGATAAAATTGAGCGTCATGAATTATTTGGGCAAGATTTATCTATTAAGTTCGATTTTTCTCTTAAATATTGCACGGGTTGGGTGGATTTTGAGAATCGCTGTAGCCAAATTTGCCCAGACCACGCCACGGTTGATGAAAAGTATGAAAATTGCCTAAAATGCCGCGACAAAACTGGCTTTAATCCAGCATTTTATAACGCCAGTTCGGTTTCCGCTCAACAAGAAAAAATCAATCAAAATCCGCACTTTGTTTACCTGGCGTACTTCGCGCCGAACGTCATAAAAGTTGGAATCTCGCAAGAAGAGCGCGGAATTCGGAGATTATTAGAGCAAGGAGCGCGACTAGCCATAAAATTAGAAACGTTTTCTTCGGCATTGATCGCCAGACAATATGAGGCAAAAATTTCCAAGCTGGACGGAATAGCTGAAACTCTACCAGTTCACAAAAAGCTGGAATTGATAAAACTACCTTTTGACCGTGCAGCCGGCGAAAGGGAATTGCGACAAAAGTTACTTGAAATTGAGCAGAAAATTGGCGTGTCGTTTCCGAAATCCGAGCTAATTCCTTGCGAAGATTATTTTCAAACCGCTGGTGTTGACCTGTCACGTGTCGTTTTAATGAAGAATTACAGTCAATTGGTCGGACATGTACGCAGCGTCATCGGCTCAATTGTCATTACTGATTACGACGGTCAGCTGCTGGCTTACAACATCAAAAAGCTTATTGGCTATCAGGCGCAAAAAGTTGACGGAGAAATTGAGCTGGATTTACCAACCGAGCAATTAACGTTATTTTAAAACCTTATTTTTACAATATACTTTTAATGAAATAGCTTGAAATTTTACTCTATTATTGATATATCTACATTAGCTTTCACAACGTGTGTTAGCTTGCGTCAAATCGACGCACCGTTTTGCGGAGGATTTATTTTCTCTGCCCGACTCCAGAAGGAGTTATCATGGGAAAGAACTGGTGGAGCGAGCCGATGGGCGGCTGCGACTCTGAGGGCAACCCCATCACCATGTCGTTCGGTAGCGGTCCGAAGGAGGGACACACCCTCATCGGAGATGGCGACCGCAGCGGCGGTATGGGCGTCGGCGGTGGTCTCGCCGACGGTGCGACGCACTACTCGTTCCTCGAGAGCGACAACCACGACCACTACGGGTCTGGCAACGGATCCAACAACAACGGCACCAACCGCGGCCAGTACACCACCGGCCCTGGCCACTAGACCCATCGTCCTGGACATGACCTGAAAAATGTCTTATCCTGGGTATGATATAAAACTACTCACTTACCTAGAGGATTCACTATGTCAGAATGGACAGAAAAAGATTTTGAGTCGTACACCCAATCTGATTGGGAACTTATTAAAACAGTCAAGCAGCTTGCCGATGAAAATCTTGATAATGTTAAGATTTTAACACGTGCCAATGATATAGCATTGGCAATTTTTGGTATGTTGTGCGTACGGCTGCGCGATAATGGAGAAGAGGGTGCGGACGGCCTCGGTATGTCG
>JABZJR010000068.1 GCA_015257705.1 Nanosynbacter sp. | reverse complement strand
GGCTTTAGCAGCCTCCCCCTCACTTATCCAGATAGGGGCAAGCTGATTTTTGTGACCGGCCTGTTTGGTAGTCACCTCTTTGGGCTAGCTATGCTGTGGGTACGAGATAAGAAGAAAAATCAAAAAACTTCACCAATCTAGGCTAAGGTGAAGTCTTTTTTATGACTTAGTAAGGACAATTTCCTCTAGCTTTGTGTAGCTTTTTTCAATTCCCGAACGTTTTCAAGAAAACTTCAGAAAATTCTTGACTTCTATGAAAATCGGCGTATGATTAGTTGTGAACTGTTGAACAATCATTTTCAAGAAAATCCCTGATGTCGACTAAGGGATCTGTGAAAGGAGAAGCGGTTCAAATCGAAAATCTATAGAGCGTTGCGTCCGAAAGTCTAAACAGACACGGCTCTTTAAAAACAAAAGGAGAAGATTATGAAAACAGAACCGATTCATCGTACCAGTATGTGGAAATTTAAGTTAAGTGCTGCCACCATGACTTTGATTCCCGCTGCCGTGGGGATTAACTATGTTGCCAAAGCCTTGGCGGAGGGGTTAAAGTTGCCCGTTTGGCTGGGGTCTTTGGGAACCTTTCTTGCCAGCATGTTGGCTGGGCCGGTTGCCGGTGCCATTAGTGGTTTCATCAACAACGTGATCTATGGGCTGACCTTATCGCCAATTTCAACCGTGTATGCGATTACCAGCATCGGAATTGGGATTGCTGTCGGAGTTTTGCACGCCAATGGGTGGTTCTCGTCAGCGCGACGAGTATTTGTTTCTGCTATTATTATTGCCATCGTTTCAGCTGTCATTTCAACGCCACTCAACGTCATCTTTTGGGGTGGTCAGACCGGTATCGCTTGGGGTGACTCATTGTTTGCGGTAATGGTCGCCAATCATGCACCAGTGTGGCTGGCCTCATTTACCGATGAGTTTGTCTTGGATATTTTGGATAAAGTCTGCGTGGCCTACCTGGCATTCTTCATCTATCGTCAGCTGCCGAAGCGGATGGTGCACTTCTTTAGCGGTGATAAATGATGACTGATCAAACATTGATTTCTGGAGCGCCACGGGTCAAGCTCAAGTGGTACCAGGTGATCGATCCGATTACTAAGCTCTTGTTCATCTTGGACATGACGTTGTTGAGCTTTGCCAGTATGAATTTATTGCTTCAGGCCGGATTAATTCTTGTCGCAACACTGCTATTGTTATTTTCCAAATTGAGTTCTACCATCTTTAAGGCGCTGGGATTCAGCCTATTTCTGATTTGCACCATGCTGATCATCCAAGGGTTATTTTACAGTCGGAATCAAACTGTGCTGTTTTCTGTGCTTGGGGTGTCGTTCTACAAAGAAGGCCTGATTTACGCCACCACTCTGGGTTGTCGAGTATTGGTGATTATTTTGACCAGTGGCTTTTTTATGGTGACCACGAGTATTTCAGAAAACGCGGCCTATTTGGAACTGTCCGGATTGTCTTATAAAACCGTCTACGTTCTGATGTCGGTGTGTTATATTTTGCCGGAAATGATGCGCAATATGCGGAAAATCCAGCAGGCACAAAAAGTTCGCGGAACCAATCCGCAAAAAACGTTGATTCAGAAATTAAAGTCAGTCCTGCCGGTTCTAATTCCATTGGTGATTAAGACCTTGGATCAATCGATGGCGCGGTCGATTTCTCTCCAACTGAGAGGTTTTGATAATCTCAACCGGACTGTCAGAACCTCCCAGCGCGTGTATCGCCTGTCGCGGACGCTGCACATTGGTCTGACTGGATTGGCAATTTTATTGATTGGGTGGAAGATATGGACGAAGATAAACGGATTGTAATTGAAAATTTGACCACCCGTTATCCGGGTACTGAGCAACCACAACTGCGTCAGATTAACGCGGAGGTTCATACCGGCCAGGTGGTTGGGATTATCGGGAATAGCCACTCCGGCAAATCGACTTTGTGCCATGTGCTGGCAGGGGTCATTCCCAAAATTGTGTCTGCTGAGATTGAGGGCGACTGGCACATGTTTGGCCAGCGAGTGTCCGACAATTGGCCCGTTTATAATGCCATGAATGGAGTTGTACTGCAAAATCCAGCTGGCCAACTAAGCGGGTTGGCAGACACGGTTGCCGATGAAATCGCCTTTGACTTGATTAATCAGGGAATGGCTGAAGGACTGATTCAAAAACGGGTTGAAGAAGTTGCCACGCAAATGGGGCTGATTGAACAGCTGAATTTGCGTCCCGAGAGCCTTTCCGGTGGTCAGATCCAGCGGTTGGCAATTGCCACGGCGATTGCGGCTAACCCGGCTGTTTTGATTATGGATGATCCGACCAGTCAGATGGATCCCCTTGGCCGCCGACAATTTTTCCAATGGCTGGCCCAAGTCAAAGAGACGACTGTCTTCATTGTCACCAGTGAAATTGACGATTTGTGCGAAGTCGCCGACGTTGTGTGGGTGCTGCACGAGGGTCAAATGGTAGCCCAGGGCAGGCCGGGTGAGGTGTTTAATCATTTGGCAGCTGACTGGCAGATTCCAGCCCCGACAATCCAGCAACTTGCTCAAAAAATGGATTGGCACTTGGCTGATGGCCGGTATCCGGTGAATGACGCTGAACTGAAGGAGGTTTTTTATGTCCACAATTGAACTGAATCACCTGACGTTCACTTATCCGGAACGGTCCTTTAGCTTGGATGTTGAAGACAAACACTTCGCCGATCCGATGGTGGCGATTGTCGGCCAAAATGGTGCCGGCAAATCAACGCTCTTCAAATTGTTGACGGGCTTGCTGACACCACAAACCGGTGTGATTAAGATCGATGGAGAAAATTTTAATGATCTTAAACCAGTCGAAAAGTTACTGAAGGTTGGGATTACTTTTCAGAATCCTGACGATCAGCTTTTCAACCCGACCGTTCAACGAGAGGTGGAGTGGAGTGTCGCGCAGGTCATGGATGACCACGACACGATTACGAGGCGGGCTTTAGCGGCTCTAAAAAGAGTTGGCTTGGATGATAAAACAGCTGAAAGTCCATATGACCTGTCATTGTCGGAACGCAAGCTGTTGAGCGTTGCCACAGTTTTGGCAGTGGATCCGGCGATTTATTTATTTGATGAGCCGATGATGTCGCTTGATTGGGAAAGCCGGCGCAAGTTGACCGCAATTTTCCATCAGTTGGCTGATTCGGGCCACCAAGTTGTGACCATCACCCATGACATGGATTGGGTCGCCGCCGAGTTTGAGTCGGTGTATGTTATGGAACACGGGAAGTTTGGCTTCGCCGGCAGTCCACGGGAATTGTTCAGCGATCACGAACTTGTCCAGCGAGTGGGATTACTACCACCGCGGATTATGGACATAGCGGAGTCGCTGGGTGATTCACAGACATATTTATCGGTTAATGATTATTGCCAGAAAAATCGAGATGTATAGAAAAAGTCACCTCTGCGGGTTTTCCAGGTTGAAGGATTAACTTCAGCTTCTGGCAAGAACTCACATGGGTGACTTTTGTGTTTAATAACGTTTCATGATCATCGGGTGCTTCCTCAGATCACTCGGTTTGATTTTACTTTGTTTCATGGTCATAATCATATACCATTTCTTTTGGATCTTTTGTTTGACTAATACAAAATAGGTCTTCATAGGTCTTCGCATTTTTAGCGCCCATTAGGATCATCAGTATAATTTTCTGAATTAGGAGGCTGTCCCATCACTATTTGAACTTTGTCTCCCAACTTACGCTGTTCCTATTCAATGGTGTAGGGC
>JABZJR010000067.1 GCA_015257705.1 Nanosynbacter sp. | reverse complement strand
CAAGGCTATTCAAAATGTTCTTTATGTATTGTATAATAGGTAAGGTATATTATGAAGTGGCTAGAGGTTTTTAATAGAAAAAATAGGATTCTCTTAAGAGAGTTAGTTATTACGGATTTTAAATTGAGATATCAGGGTTCTGCTCTCGGATATGTATGGAGTGTTCTTAAGCCGCTTTTTCTATTTTCGATATTGTATATAGTTTTTGATAAATTTTTAGGAGTAGGAAGGAATATAGAACATTTTCCAGTGTATTTATTGTTGGGGATAATTTTATGGAACTTCTTCGTAGAAGCAACTAATCAAGGACTAAACTCTATAGTAGGTCGAGGTGACCTACTTAGAAAAATTAATTTTCCTAAATATATTGTTGTAATTTCTGGAACTGTATCCTCATTGATAAATTTGCTATTTAATATGACGGTGGTGCTTTTATTTGTGTTAGTAAATGGAGTTCAATTATCATGGATGTCGCTATTAATCATACCACTAATAATTGAACTGTATATATTTGCTTTAGGGGTGGCTTTTTTCTTGTCTGCTCTTAATGTTAAGTCGCGAGATACTGGATATCTATGGGAGGTATTTACTCAGGCTGCATTTTACGCCACCCCTGTTATTTATCCAATGCAGATGGTTTTACAGAAGAGCAATTTTGCTGTTGATCTGTTGTTTCTTAATCCTGTTGCACAAATTATTCAAGATAGTAGATATGTGCTTATAACTAAAGATACGATGATTATGTGGAATAGATTAAGCCCGCTAATGATGTCTGTGCCGTTTTTAGCTATAGCTATAGTGGTTCTATTTGCTGTTTGGTATTTTAAGAAGCAGTCAAAGACATTTGCGGAGGAGATTTAGGATATATGAAGGACGTAGTTATAGAAGTTAACTCTCTTACTAAGACTTTTAAGATACCAACAGAGTCTAGCAACGGGATTAAACAGAAGACTATTAATTATATTAAAGGCAAAAAAGGCTACAGGAAATTTACGCCATTAAAAAATATATCTTTTGATATTAAAAAAGGTGAATTTTTTGGAATAGTGGGTAAAAATGGTTCAGGTAAGAGTACTTTATTGAAGTCTATAGCTCAAATCTATTCTCCGACGAAGGGCTCAGTGCGAGTAAATGGATCTCTTGTCCCGTTTATCGAGTTGGGTGTTGGTTTTAATCCAGAATTAACAGGTAGAGAAAATGTATTTTTAAATGGAGCTTTACTGGGATTTAGTCATAAAGAGATGGAGCTGATGTATGATGATATTGTTGAATTCTCTGAGTTGGCAGATTTTATGGAAGAGAAGCTTAAGAATTACTCATCAGGGATGCAGGTTAGGTTAGCTTTCTCTGTAGCTATTAAAGCTCGTGGTGATATTTTAATGCTTGATGAAGTGCTGGCTGTCGGGGACGCGGCTTTTCAGCAGAAGTGTTTTGATTATTTTGAAAAAGTTAAGCGTAGTAATCAGACTGTGGTTTTTGTGACGCATGATATGAATGCCGTGCGCAGATTTTGCTCGAGAGCCATGTATATAGAAAATGGAACGATAAAACATATTGGATCTCCTCAAGAAATTGCCGATATATATACGGAGGTTAATATGGATGCAGTTACTAGTGCAGAAGAAGAATCTCATGACGATTCAGTTAGTATGTCTGTTGATATACCTAGTAAAAAAAATTTTACGCAAGAAGACTCGATTGATATTGGCGTGACTGTAGATGGTATTGCTGAAGATGTTTTTGTGAATATATCCTTTGTGTACGGAGGGTTTGTATTTGCTGATCGCAACTGTAGAGACACTCCTAGTGACTTTATACAAAACAATAGGAGGATTAATTTCAATCAGAGTTTGGATGGCTTTAATCCTGGCAAATATGATATTCATATGTCATTGCACCGCAGGGCTGATGATGGCATAATTAAACATTTGCCACGAGCATTTTCGTTTATTATTACAGGTAAGGATGATTTTCGTGATGGTCCAATGAGAATAATGGGAAAGTGGAGTGTAAAGAAGAGGGGATAAAATCAGATGAAAAATAAGATTATAAAGAGTACTAAATTTGTTATTAGAGCAGCATTACATCCGTCGTACGGCAGTGAACAAGTGAGGTTGTTTCGCGATCGTAGATTTATTAATAAGAAACGATATGAAGATTATATTGAATGGTTTGATAAGCATAAAGTCACCGATGAGCAACTTAAGTTACAAAGAAAATGTTCCAAGGAATTTAAGCAACGTCCATTGATTAGTATTTTGTTGCCGACATATAATACAAATCCAGTATATCTGCGTAGCTGTATTGACTCTGTCCTATCTCAGAGTTATGACAACTGGGAGTTGTGTATTTCTGATGATAATTCTACTAGCAATCAAACAAAGAGTGTTATAAATGAATATGTAGAAAAGTATAATAATATTAAGGCTACATTTCGTAAAGAAAATGGTCATATATCAAAGTCATCTAATACAGCCCTTTCGATGGCGAAAGGTGACTATATATCATTACTCGATCATGATGACATCTTACCTCCCAACGCCTTGTTTGAAGTGGTTGATGTTATAAATAAAAATCCTGACGTAGATCTTATTTATACGGATGAAGACAAGATCGATAGTGACGGTATTCACATAGAACCATTTTTTAAACCTGACTGGAGTCCTGATTTTATGAATTCATGCAACATGGTAACGCATTTTGCTACCATAAAGGCAGGTATAATTAGAGATGTTAATGGATTTACTGTCGGAACACATGGCGCGCAAGATTGGGATTTATTTTTGAAGATTTCTGCTAAAACTAATAATATTTATCATATTCCGAAAATTTTATATCATTGGCGTAAATCTGAGACATCTACGGCTATGAATGCTGATAGTAAACCATATGCTTATATAAATCAAAAGAATGTCCTTCGTAATAGTGTGAGACAAAGAGGAGAAAATGCTTATATAGATTCTCATGTTGCATTAGGATTTTGGCGTAAAAAATATGTAATTCCGACAAACCCGTTGGTGTCAATTATCATACCAACCAAGGATAATTTTAGATATATAAAAAAATGCATAGATTCAATTATTGAAAATACTTCGTATCCATATTTTGAAATAATAATTGTAGATACGGGATCTACAGATTATCGAGTAAATGATTTTTATGAAAAATTGATAGATAATAATGGCAATGTGCATGTTATTAAATACAAGAAGAAATTCAATTTTTCAGATGCATGTAACTATGGTGCAAATAATTCTAGTGGAGAATATCTGCTATTCCTTAATAATGACACGGAGGTTATTACTCACGACTGGATTCAGTCATTGCTTGAGCATGCTCAGCGTCCAGAAATAGGGATGGTTGGACCTAAGCTTATATTTGAGGATAAGACAATACAGCATGCTGGAATAGTCTTATCTGAAAGAGATATCGCATTCCATCCGTTTTATGGTCAAGATGAGCGTACAGATATATTTACGTATATTTATACCGCCAATATTCGTAATGTATCGGCAGTAACTGGTGCTTGTTGTATGATTAGTCGTGATAAGTTCAACAAGGTGGGCGGGTTTGATAATAAACTTCGTATAACGTATAACGATGTAGATCTTAACCTTAAATTACGCAAAGAAGGCTATTATAATGTCTACACTCCATACGCGGAGTTATTCCATTATGAGTCTAAGAGTGTTGGTCGCATAAACACGAGTCAGAGAGATACCCGCGCACTGGAGAGTGCTCAAAAAGAGATGCG
>JABZJR010000066.1 GCA_015257705.1 Nanosynbacter sp. | reverse complement strand
ATTTCTATGCTGGGAAATATACTTGACAAAAAACAAAGCTTATGCTAACATTGTAATCAGTATTCTAAAAATAGATACAAAAAGAAAGAATAAAAATGAATTTAGTACAACAGTTTTTCACCGTTACAACTATGTTTGTCAGTTTGAATGTAGCGTTTGGTGTGCTGCTGCACGATACCAACGTCGATAAAGCGTTTTTGTCATCTTGGAAAACATATAGCGTTCAAAGTGACGTTAAGGATGAAATAAAAATGCCAGAAACAAAGCCTCATACTCATCCAGAACATGCTCAATTGTCAAATGTACTGAAAGAAGGTTCAGCGCGACCGCGAACTATGCCTCGTAACAACGATAAGAAGCGATTACGTCAAAAATATGCCGCCCGTGGTCAACATACTTTTGACGGATATCATCTTGATTTTGAAGGTGTAAGCTAGGCTATTTTAAGCTAATTACTTCCAGTTCCGAAACAAGCCGAGTAATAATTTTTTCTTGCTCGGCTAATTGCTCACGAGTTTCCTCGACAAGGTGGGCTGGAGCCTTCTCAACGTAAGTCGGATTTTCCAAGCGCTTCTTTAATCCCGCCAATTTCTGACGTGCTTCGGCTAAGCGTATTTCCAGATTTTCCTGATGTTGGTACAGAGTTTCGCTATCAATATCTAGCCACGCTTCCCTGTTTGCCGTCGCCAATCTCAGTCCACGCGGTTGGTCTGTGTGCTCAATTGCCTCAAGCCGCATGAGATGTTTAATAGTGTCTTGATTATCGGCGATAAGGCTGTCGTTGCCGTATAACAATCGATATTTTTTATTCCCTGGCAGCTCGGCAATCACCCAGCGACCTTCGGCAACCAAGAGTTTAAGTTGCTCGAATTGTTCGGCGGCAATCGGATCGAACTTTTCCGGAGTCGGCCAAGCTTCACGCATCAAAATGCCGTCGGTGTAATTGAGTGTTTGCCAAATTGTTTCCGTAACGAACGGTGCAAATGGATGAGCGATTTTCAAAGAAGTTGCCAAAACCCAAGATAGTAATGGACGATTGATCGCGGTTTTAGACGATTCAATGTACCAGTCAGCTACGTCGTCCCAGATGGTGTGATAAACAGTTTCAGACGCCTCTGAGAAGCGATATTGCTCTATCCTAACGGCAATATTATTAGCGGCGTCGTTCAATTGACGAATAATCCAGTGATCGGCCGGAGTTTGTGGCTCTAAGTCGACAATTTGGTGATTATCGCCAATTTGCGCCTCGACAAACCTGGCAATATTCCATAGCTTATTGCAGAAATTACGTGCCGCAATGACTGATCCCTTGTTGAAGGCTTGGCTTTGAGCTGGCGCTCGCCCAGAAATAACTCCCATGCGTGTTGCGTCGGATCCGAATTCCGCAACCAATTCCATTGGATTGATAACGTTACCTTTAGATTTGGACATTTTTTGATTGTGTTCGTCGTTAACCATTCCGTGTAGATAAACTTCTTTGAATGGCAACTTCCCTGTTCGGTATAGGCTAAGCATGATCATTCGAGAAACCCATGCACGCATAATATCCATACCAGTTTCCATCATGTCGGTTGGGAAATAATTAGCTAAATCGCCGCCAGTTAAGTAATCTGTTACGATGTATGGCCATTGACCAGATGAGAACCAAGTATCAAAAGTATCTTCTTCCCTGGTATATGTTGTGCCATTTACAACAATACTCTGTTCATTGGTGCGAGTGTCGAATATCCAATCCTTAGGGTCGTTTTCATTTACAAACGCAGGAATTGGTATTCCCCATGGAATTTGTCGTGAAATATTCCAATCTTTCAATTGCTCAAGATATGCGATGAGCTCTTTGCGCTTGGATGCTGGATAAAAAGTAATTTCTTCTTTTTTAAGCGCGTCAATTGCTGGCTGGGCGAGTGATTGTGTTTTAATAAACCACTGCTCTTTAATCATTGGCTCAATTACGCTGCCACACTTATAACAATGTCCAACGGCGTGTTCAATTTCAGTTTCACCGCGACGTAGCTCCAGTGCTTCTAGTGCTTCCAAAACTCGAGCGCGAGCTTCTACTGGCGTTAATCCTAAGAACTGCGCTGGCACGTTTATCATCTTCCCCTCTGGGCTAATGATTGATTCCAAAGGTAAATCATGACGTTTTGCAATTTCAAAGTCGTTCGGGTCGTGTGCTGGCGTAATCTTAACCGCACCAGTGCCGTAGCTCATGTCGACGTATTCGTCCGCGATGATAGGAATTTCCTTATCGACAATCGGCAGTAAAATGCGAGTTCCAACCAATTTTTTGTATCGCTCATCATCTGGATGAACCGCTACGGCAACGTCACCGAGCATAGTTTCTGGGCGCGTAGTGGCTATGATAATCTCGCCAATTTTATCTAATGTCGGGTAAGCTATTTTCCACAACTTCCCTTTCTCGTTCTTATGTTCTACTTCGATGTCGGCAAAGCTGGTTTGATGTTTGGTACAGTAATTAACAATCCTCTCACCCCTGTAAACCAAGTTGTCATCCCACATTTTCTTAAATGTATCGTATACAGTGTTGATAACTTTGTCGTCCAGAGTGAATGTCAAATGCTTCCATGACGCACTAACACCTAACGCACGCAATTGCAGCTCCATATTGCCGCGTTTTTCTTGTACAAAATTCCAAACTTGACTATACAATTGGTCACGTGAAAAATCGAAGCGACTCTTCCCCTGCTTCGTCAATTCTCTTTCATACACAACCCAGGTTTCAAACCCAGCGTGGTCGGCGCCTGGAATAAATACAGCGTCGTCACCCTTCATTCGGTGGTAGCGAATCAGAATATCCTTTAGGTTCATATCGAGTGCGTGCCCGATATGCAGATTGCCGTTCGCGTTAGGTGGCGGCATAATGATTGAATATGGCTTGCCTACCCCTGTTGGCTCTAATGCGCCGCTGGTTTCCCATAGGGCATAAATATTCGGTTCGTAATCGTTTGGTATGTATTGTTTAGCTAGCTGCATAAATTATTCCATGGTTTTTCATGTGAAAAAAGACAAAAGAAAACAAAGTAGCTTTTCACGTGCAAAAGCCCTTAAATATGTAATCCTCTAATTTCTCCACATGTTTATATTACATCTTAATTATACCACAAATTTATGTGGTGTGATGGATGAAATAAGGTTATTTTCTGATCGTTTGATACGCTCGGTATAACCAATATTGAAGTGGCTTTAAGGGAAGTTCCCAGGTTGACCCGGAATAGATATCTTCGCCGCCGAATGATCGCTTGAACTTCGTAAAGCCAGCCCATGGGTGATTTTTTGGTGCGTTTTCAGGCGCAATTCCGTATAAATCGACTTTCTCCATTTGACGATGTTTTGCATCGATTATCGCTTCGGTGAGCAGGGCAGTTCCAGCGTTAAGTTTGCGATATTCTGGTGTAGAATTTGCTGCTGCATGTGCGTAAATTCGAGTTGTTTTTGAGTCGAAAAATAGGGCAGTAGCAATTACTTTATTGTCGTATGTCGCGTACCAAAAAGAAGCATCTTTGGATGGAAGTAGGGAACCAGCCTGCTTATGAAAATATGAATCTGGATGCGGCGACATGCCGGTTCTTTTGGCAACTTCATGGATTAGTTCAAGAAAATACTTGATATCTTCTAGGTTTTGAGATTGATGAATAGTTACGCCTTTTTTGTGATAATTCCTATAACAATTCCTTACAGGTTGCGCCATACTTGCTATAATCTCTTCCTCTGGTTGCTGGAGATTGATAATATGTGTATGCT
>JABZJR010000065.1 GCA_015257705.1 Nanosynbacter sp. | reverse complement strand
ACTTTTCACAGTATTTGCGTGCGAATGTTGCGGATGGATGGTGAAAATATTGGCTTGAACAAGCGATTCTTAATTTACGATACCGATGATCAGATAAGCTTGATGAAGCAAATTATGAAGGCTCGCGGCTTGACGGATAAAGATATTAAACCTCGAGCTGTACTTTCGGCTATTTCAAACGCTAAAAATGAGATGAGAAATGCTGAGGATTTTTCGGCTTCAACTCGTGGCCCAAGAGAGCAGAAAATAGCTGAATTATTTTTTGCTTACGAAAAAGCCTTGAAAGATGCTTCGGCGTTGGATTTTGACGATTTATTGATAAAAACTGTGGAATTATTGAGAAATAAGCCAGACATTCGTCATAAATGGCAACAGCAATTCGAACATATTCTGATTGACGAGTATCAGGACACGAATGCGGTGCAATATGCGCTAATTAAACTGTTGGTTAATTCACGTCGTAATTTATGTGTGGTTGGTGATGATGCTCAGTCGATTTATAGTTTTCGCGGGGCTGATTACACTAACATTCTCAATTTTGAGCGTGATTTTCCAGGCACGACGGTGGTCAAGCTGGAGCAAAATTATCGTTCGACTGGCGCGATCTTGAATATGGCAAATGCGCTGATTAGTCATAATATTCATAGAACTGATAAAAATTTATGGACGGCGAATGGTGACGGCGTTGAGCCAAAATTATGGCAATTATACAATGAGTCCGAGGAGGCTTTGGCGATTGCGAATGAGATTCAGGCGCAAATTGCGAACGGTCGTCAATATGGTGACGTAGCGGTGTTGTACCGAACGAATGCGCAAAGTTACGCAATTGAGCGAGCCTTGCGTCAGAGTTATATTCCGTATAAAATCGTCGGCGGTCTGCGATTTTTGGATCGAGCGGTCGTTAAGGATTTATTGGCGTATCTTCGATTGTTGTACCAGCCGAGTGATCGAGTTAGTTTTTTGCGAATTGTGAATACGCCAAAACGTGGCGTTGGCGCGGTGAGTATCTCTAAGTTTTTGGACTGGAATGACGCGTCAAGGCGAGATATAATCAGTGGTTTGTTGGCGGTTGAGGAGGTGGATACTTTGACAGCGCGTGCAAAACGTCCGCTGCTAGAGCTTGGTCAAAAACTGCACGATTTGCAGCAGGAAATTGACGGATCTCCGGCCGAACTGATTGAAAAAATCATGAAAAATACTGGCTATGAAGATTTTATAAACGACGGAACGCCACAAGCTGAGGAGCGAATGGAAAATATCGGCGTGCTTTTGTCAGAGGCGAAGGCTTACGTTGACGTGGCGACGTTTTTGGAAGAGATGGCTTTGATGTCTTCGACGGATACAACTGCCGATCAGCAAGTAACACTCATGACGCTTCATGCGGCTAAAGGTTTGGAGTTCCCGGTGGTTTTTCTGGCGGGACTGGAAGAAGGGATTTTGCCGCACGCAAGAGTGTTTGATAGCGGCAACGCTGATGACGTAGAAGAGGAGCGTAGGCTGTGCTACGTTGGCGTAACTCGGGCGAGGGAAGAATTGTTCGTTAGCTGTGCTAGCTCTCGGACGCAATTTGGTCAGATTGGCTATAATATGCCATCGAGGTTTTTGGATGAGATGGGCTTGATGGCTGGTGGTGTTGATAGGCCAGCTCAGCCGATCGTAGAACCTGATTTTTATTCGGAAGATATTGGTTTGGAAGTTGGTGATCGAGTTCGTAGTCCGAGTTTTGGTTCGGGGGAAATTATTGATAGCGAAGGGCTGAGTGTTACGGTTCAGTTTGACAATGGGAATATTAAGAAATTGAACGTCGAGTTCGCACGCTTGGAGAAAATTTGATATAATAAGGATACCTTCGTTGTGGGTGTGAACTTATGGGTATAAGATTACAAGCAAAACACTATTCTAAGAAAATTACGTTCGTTTCTGGCGCGATATTGATGCTGGTTGGCGGTCTATTTTTTGTTAATCAGGCATTGGCTGACGCTACTAAGCCGGCAGCTAAGGCTGGTGAAAAATTAGTGACGATTTACGACAGGGGCGCAGAAAAGACGATTGTTACAAAAGCGAGGACGATTCGCGAGGCTTTGAAATTGGCTAAGTTTTCTATTGATGAACGCCAAGACGTAGTCGAGCCGAGTCTTGATTCGGAGATGGTGGCAGAGAAGTACAATATTAATATTTTCCGCGCTCGTCCAATAACAATAGTCGACGGAAATAAACGCCTGAAGGTAACTACCGCCGAGCAGACGCCGGCTTTGATTGCGAAGGCTGCTGGGCTGACTTTATATCGCGAAGATAAGACGCATTTTACAAATTCTGACGATCTTTTGGTGAACGGCGTGGGTCTGGTGATGAAGATTGAGCGATCAAAACAGCGAACGATTACCGAAGAAGTTGATGTTAATTTTGAGATTGAGCAGATTAAGGACGATTCTCAGCCGATTGGATTTAAGAGTGTAAAACAACTTGGAGAAAAGGGTGTGCGGAAGGTGACTTATCAGGTTGAGGTAGAGAACGAGCGCGAGATTAGTCGTAAGGAAGTTGCTAGCGAAATCACAAAGCAGTCAAAGAAGCAGATTGAAATAATTGGCACGAAGCCTAAAAATCCATTGACGAAAAGTAAGGGCGCGCAGATATTTACCGACTCCAAGGGTGTAGCGCATCGTGAAACGTATTATGACTTGCCGATGAATATTGTGATAAAAGCTTGTGGTAGCGGCGGTACTTATACGGTGCGGGCGGACGGCGCGAAGGTCGATAAGGATGGTTATATTTTGGTGGCGGCTAATTATGGTAATTATCCACGATGTTCGGTGATTGAGACTAGCATGGGTCCGGGCAAAGTTTACGATACCGGTGGATTCGCAGCCAAGCATCCGCACGGATTTGACTTAGCGACTGACTGGACGAATGGAGATGGGCGCTAAATGGCTTCTTCCCATGGACCAAAAAAATCGCTCGGACAGCACTGGCTGAAAGATCCGGAGATTTTGGCGGATATTGCTGAAGCGGCCGAATTGACGGGTGATGATGTTGTGCTGGAAATTGGACCGGGGCTAGGCACCTTGACTAGTCGCTTGTTGGCTCGGGCTAATTCGGTGACTGCTGTGGAATTTGACGCAGATTTAGCGCGAAAATTACCAGGGCAATTTCCTGGTAAGAAATTAACTGTCGTGAGTCAAGATATATTGCAATTTGACCTGAACCAATTGCCAAAAAATTATAAAGTCGTAGCTAATGTCCCATATTACATCACCAGCAAAATTGTTGAAAAATTGATGACCGCGGAAAATAAGCCAAGCATTGCGGTGCTGTTGGTGCAAAAAGAAGTTGCCGAGCGAATTGCGGCGGGGGCTGGGAATATGAGTGTTCTGTCTGTGAGCGTTCAGATTTTTGCCGAAGCGGAGCTGGATATTGAAGTTCCGAGGCAGTTTTTTACGCCACCGCCAAAAGTTGACTCGCAGGTTGTGGTTTTGAGAACTCGTAATAATTCGTTAATTACACCAGAAGATCAGAGAGATTTTTTCCGCATTGTTAAGGCTGGATTTTCTGCGAAGCGTAAGAAGTTGCGGTCTAGCTTGAGCGGCGGGTTGGGGATTGATAAGAGCGTGGCGGAAGAATTACTGAAAAATGCAGGAATTTCACCAGATGCTCGCGCCGAAGATTTGGCGATTGAAGATTGGAAGAGGCTACTGAAAGAGTGGCGTCTGCGATAATTGCCCTAGTGGTGATATAATATATATCATGACTAAGAAACACGCTTACATCACTAC
>JABZJR010000064.1 GCA_015257705.1 Nanosynbacter sp. | reverse complement strand
GTTCATATGCTGTCAAAATCAGCATTTAACGCGCTGTTAAAAACCCTGGAAGAACCGCCAGAGCACGTGGTGTTTATCTTAGCTACAACCGACGCCGACAAACTTCCAGCCACCATCCTCAGCCGTGTCCAGCAATTTTTCTTCCGCCCAATTCCGACGGAAATTATGACGCGCCAGTTAATGAATATAGCGAAAAAAGAGGGATTTGCAATTGAAGAGGATGCCGCCAGGTTAATCGCTGAACGTTCCCATGGCGGATTCCGTGACGGCATTAGTACGCTTGACCAATTGTCGATTTTAGCAACCCCAGACCAGCCGCTGACCGCGAATATGGTTACCGAATATTTGGGGCTTAGCGACGCGACGATGCTCGGCAATTTGTTGGATTCATATCCGTCCGACGACAATGAGAAAGTCTTAAACATCTTCCAGGAATTAGAAAATAGCGGCGCAAATTCAGTTGTTGTGTTGCATCAATTATTGTCAATTGCTCGCAATAGATTGCGGAAAAATCCAAACCTTGTTGGGCTAGTTCAGCAATTGATTGAGGTTGATCGGCACCCGCATCCAGACTTGAAATTATTGACGATATTCATGAATAGCAATTCTCAGCCGACGGAAAAGCCAATCGCGCCAAAGAAAAATATAGCTCAAGCCACGACCCAAAAACCCACCGAAAAACCAACGTCAATCAAGCCCGCAGAGCCAGCAAAACCGACCGAAAAGCCGATTGAAAAAGAAGGAAAACCAGCCGAGCCAGCAAAAAAACTCGCCGCAAAGCCAAAGAAAACCGACGCGCCGCTAGAGCTAAATTGGGAAAAAGTCATTGAAAGAGCGAAGGAAAAATCCCTCGGGCTGGCGTCATTATTGCAGAAAAGCCAGTGGTCGTTTGACGGTGAAAAATTGACAATTTACGCAGGTTCCGCGTTTTATAAGAAAAAGCTGGACGACGCAAAAAACAAACCATTGATCTCAGAAATTATCTCAGAAGAAGCCGCGATGGATTTGGAAATTGATATAATTGGAGAGAAGAAACCGCCAGAGGACGAAAAATTGGCGGAAATTGCAGAATTAATGGGTGGTGGCGAAGAAGTTAAGCTGGAGGATATTTAATGGCAGACAAAAGCGAAGAAGTAAAAGGGAAGATACCGCCACAAAATTTGGACGCGGAAAAGAGTTTGCTTGGGGCGGTTTTAATTGACGAGGAAGTTTTAGCGGACGCCGCAGAAATTACTCACCCTAGCGATTTTTACGACAAGAATCACGGATTGATTTTTGCTGGAATGATGCGGCTATTTGAAAAACACAAGCCCGTCGACCTTCTGACCTTAACCGACGAATTGAAGCGAAAGGACGAACTGGAATTGGTTGGCGGATCGGCATATCTGACAGAGCTAACAAACTACGTCCCAACGGCAGCGCACGCATCAGCTTACGCGGAGATGATCGCGCAAGCAGCAGTTCGCAGGCGTCTGATAAAAGCGAGCGGTGACATTTCCGAGCTTGGATATGACGAATCGACGACCACGCAGGAATTATTAGAGAAAGCCGAAGCCGAACTTTTCAGCGTGTCAGACCAATCAACCAAGCAAGATTTGGTCAGTCTGGAAAGTATTCTGACGGATAGTTTTGACCGAATTGAAGAGCTCAGCAAGAATAAAGGCTCTCTCAGAGGAGTCCGCACTGGATATCGCGATCTGGACAATATGACTGCTGGCTTACAAAAATCAGATTTGATCATTCTGGCGGCGCGTCCAGCCATGGGTAAGACGACGCTAGTGACGAATCTGGCTTATAACGTGGCAACGATTGAGAAAAATCCTGTCCTATTCTTCAGCCTAGAGATGAGCAAGGAGCAGTTGGTCGACCGTATGTTGGCGGATGCGTCGGGAGTTGATAGCTGGAATATTCGCACCGGAAATCTGAGCGATGAAGATTTTGCAAAGTTGTCTGAAGCTATGGGAGAAATGGCCGAGGCACCGATTTACATCGACGACACGCCAGGATTATCAGTTTTGGAGATGCGAACTAAAGCGCGTCGAATTGCTCATGAAAACCAATTGGGACTAATCATCGTCGACTATTTGCAGCTTATGCAGGCCAACGGAAACCACAACGGAAACCGCGTTCAGGAAGTTTCGGAAATTTCCCGCGGACTGAAGCTTATTGCTCGCGAGCTGAATGTGCCGCTAATTGCTCTGAGTCAGTTGAGCCGTTCCGTTGAATCGCGCACGCCGCCAATTCCGCAACTAGCCGACCTGCGCGAATCCGGTTCCATTGAGCAGGACGCCGACATCGTGAGCTTTATTTATCGCCCTGGATATTATGAGCCAGACAACCCGGAAGTTCAGAATATTACAGACTTAATCATCGCCAAGCACCGTAACGGTCCAGTTGGTAAAGTTCAATTATACTTCCACCCAGAGCGCCTACGCTTTATGAGCCTGGATCGCAAGCATGAATAAAATTGTGTTATAATCATACCAATGAAAAAGCAAAAAGTTACCGATATATTCCTTTACCGATGGCGCTACGTTTTCGGCTATACGCTGCTGGCGCTGCTATACATAGGGGCTATTATAATTTCCGCGTTGCACGTGCCGGGAGGTTTGTCGCAAGCAGAAATCGACATGGTCAATACGACAAATCACTTGAATTTTAGCGTCGAGGGAATCGCCGTCACAAATCTGCCATTTCACCTTCTTCAATTGCTATTCTTCAAACTGTTTGGCGTCAGCTTATTAACAATTAAAGCGCCCGCCGTAATCCTTTCAATCGCCAGCTCCGTCGCTATTTTCTTCCTCTTAAAACGCTGGTTTAAGCCATCCACAACGATTCTATCGCTATTAATTATGGCAACAACTGGACAATTCTTATTCATCGGACAAAGCGCAACTGTTGGCATTTTATACATCTTTTACACCGCGCTAACTTTACTTTTCGCTACATTGATTCTCCAGAAAGCCCAGAACGCCTCCATTTGGCGAATCAGCTTAGCCATCACCACGGCACTCAGCCTCTTCACTCCGTATTTTTGGTATATCAATCTGGGACTTCTGATCATCGCCTTTCTACATCCGCACCCACGCTATTTCCTCATCTCCAGAAAACATCGCAAGTCTTGGATTGTGTCGTCCGCTATTTTATTCGCGATTGGTTGTGTGATTAGTTTTCTTTGCTATAAATCCCACGCGCTATTTTACAACCTCATCGGCATCAACGGCCTAAGTTTTGACATCGTTGCAAACCTCATGACTTTATATTACACATACATCCGCATTTTCCCATCGGTCGTAGGAAATCAAATCACGCCAATTATGGACATCAACGCAATGGTACTAATTGGGCTAGGATTATTCCGCAGCTTCCAAAAAATCTCCAGCGCCCGCTCGTTTATGATTTGGTCGTGGCTAATCTTAGCATTGGCACTACTCATCTTCCAGCCAAGCCTCACCCCGATAATCATCATCCCGCTATTCATTCTCTTGGCGGTCGGATTGGAATCTCTAATGAACATGTGGTACGGACTTTTCCCGCGCAATCCATACGCTCGCGGCACAGGACTGGTTTTTATATCAATGCTAATCATCGTTATGGTGGCAGGCGGCAGCTTCCGCTATATTGACGGTTATCGCTACTTCCCAGAAGCAGCTTCACGCTTTAATAAAGATTTATCTCTACTCCGTAAAAATACCGCGCCGACCGATTCATTTTCATTATTGGTCAGCGAAGAAGAATCGCCAATTTACGAAGCGCTTAAAAAGCACAACTATCACCAGATATCAATTATCCACACAGCGCCAGCAAACGTCGGACAGACTTTATATGTG
>JABZJR010000063.1 GCA_015257705.1 Nanosynbacter sp. | reverse complement strand
AAACAGATGTGTACATAATTCCGGTATCGAAAGAATCTATGGCTGGCGCGGACGATTTGGCGCGAAAATTGCGCAGTGAAGGCGTGCGAGCAGAGCTGGATATCACTGGTAGAAAGATTGACAAGCAGATAAAAGCGGCGCTGAAAAAGCAAATTCCGTTTGCGGTGTTCGTGGGTGAGGATGAAATTGCTAGCGGCGCATACACGGTTCGAAACTTGGTGGAATCTGACGAGCAGAAAGTTGGTGCTGAACGAATTGTGACAATTGTCAAAGATCGTCGATATGATGGCGATGAAGACGCTCTGTTTGAGATATAGTCTGATATCTGTTATAATTAGTCTTTATGAAGACTACTGTAAAAAAACTATCAGATACTAAAGTTCAATTGACGATTTCTTTGGGTGCTAGCGAATTGGCTGACGCGGAGCAGGTTTCCTTGACAAAGTTGGCGCGCGACATCAAAGTTCCAGGTTTCCGCAAAGGGAAAGTTCCCGCAACTATAGCTGCTAAGCACGTTGATCCGAATGCGCTTCAGGAGCAGATTTTAGAGAATGCTTTGTCAAAGGCAGTAGCTGAGGCGTTTTTGCAGGAAAAATTGCAAGCTTTGGATCGACCTAGCGTTGAAGTTAAGAAGTTTGTTCCTGGTTCTGAGCTGGAATTTACGGCTGAAGTTGAAGTTATTCCGCCAGTAAAATTGGGCGATTACAAAAAATTGACAGCGAAAAAAGAAGTAGCCAAGGTCGAAGATAAAGATGTCGATGAGGTTATTGAGCGAATCCGTAAAAACTATTCCGAAAAATCAGAGGTCAAGCGTGCCGCTAAGCTCGGCGACGAAGCTGTGATTGACTTTACGGGAAAGAAAGATGGTGTGGCGTTTGACGGCGGTTCGGCTAAGGAGTACGGCTTGAAGCTTGGTGAAGGTCAATTCATTCCTGGATTCGAAGAAGGTGTGATTGGTCATAAGGCTGGTGAAGAGTTCGATTTGAAGTTGAAATTCCCAGAGGATTATCACGCTGATAATTTGGCGGGTCAAGACGTTGTGTTTACCGTGAAACTTCACAAGGTTAATGAATTGAAATTGCCAGAACTAAACGATGAATTTGCTGCAAAATGTGGTCCATTTACAGAGATGAAAGAGGTAAAAGCGGACATCAAGCGTGAACTCACCGCACAAAAAGAGCGTGAAGCTGACGAGAAGTTTAAGGACGCGCTGGTTGGTGAGTTGACGGAAAAAAGTAAGGCGGCGCTGCCAGAGCTTTTGGTTGAGGATCAATTGCGATCAATCGAGCGTGACTTGACTCAGAATTTGATGTATAGCGGACTGAGTTTGGACAGCTATCTGAAGACTCAGGGCTTCAAGGATAAAGAAGAGTGGGTGAAGAAAGAGGCTCGTCCAGCGGCTGAAAAGCGCGTTAAGGCTGGCTTGGTATTGGCGGAATTGTCGAAGGAATTGAAGATTGACGCTTCTCGTGACGAGATCCAAGAACAGATTAATTTCTTTAAGCAACAATACGGCAAAGATAAGAAAATATTAGAGCAATTTGATAATCCAAACGTCCACCGCGACATTGCCAACCGAATAATTACAGATAAGACCGTTGCTAAATTGGTTGAATTAAACACGAAGAAATAGGGTAAATATGCCAAAATCATATCTCATTCCAACTGTCGTTGAAAAGTCGGCTGACGGCGAGCGTGCTTTTGATATCTATTCGAGATTGTTGAATGAGAGGATTATTTTCCTCGGTGAAGACGTTAATGAGCATACTGCGAACAGTGTAGTGGCGCAATTACTGCATTTGGCGTATGTTGACCCGCAGGCTGATATATCGCTATATATCAATAGTCCAGGCGGTAGTGTTTATGACGGCATGGCGATTTACGACACGATGAATTTTATTAAGCCCGATGTGGCGACGTATGGAATTGGTTTGCAGGCAAGTATGGGAGCGTTTTTACTTAGCTCTGGCGCTAAGGGCAAGAGGTTTTGCTTGCCGCACGCTAAGGTTATGATTCATCAGCCGTCTTCTGGAACGCACGGAAAAGTGACCGATATGGAAATTGATATGAAGGAAACTTTGGAAGTTAAGGAGATGCTAGCGAAGATTATGGCGAAAAACACCGGTCAGAAGTTGGCTAAGGTTAAGTCCGATATGGAGCGTGATTATTGGATGACGCCGGATGAAGCCGTAAAGTACGGACTGATTGATAAAGTCTTGACTAAATTGTCGTAAAAATTGCGTGTTTGTTGTTAAAACTACTAGTAATTCTGCTTGTGGTTTTTGGAGGATATTGTCATAATTTGAGTTAGGCAAGGAGGGTTTATGAAGCAATATTTAGATGCATTGAAATACGTTCGTGATAACGGTGTGCAAAAAGGCGATCGTACGGGAACGGGAACGACGGAAATTTTTGGTATTCAGACGCGATATAATTTGGCGGACGGATTCCCGGCTATGACCACGAAGAAGTTGTATTTCAAAAGCGTCGCTCATGAGCTTTTATGGTTTCTTAAGGGCACGGGCAATATTGAATATTTGGCGCAAAACGGCGTTCATATTTGGGATGAGTGGCCATATAAAAATTACTTAGAAAAAACTGGTCAGAAAATACCGGAAATTAACGGCGACGAGTGGCGCGCTGGAATGAAGGAATTTATTGATAAGATTGCGAATAATCACGCGTTTGCTGAAGAATGGGGAAATTTGGGTCCTGTTTATGGTGTTCAATGGCGAAAATGGCCGGACGGGAAGGGTGGAACTATTGACCAGATTCAGAACGCCATTGACATGATAAAGACGAATCCAGAGTCGCGTCGGAATATCGTGAGCGCGTGGAATGTGGCGGAAATTGATGACATCGTTCAAACCGGCGGGCTGCCTCCGTGTCATACGATGTTTCAATTTAACGTAAGACCTGGTAAAAACGGCGAGAAGGATAAACTGGATTTGGCGCTGACTCAGCGCTCGGCGGATATGTTCCTTGGGGTGCCGTTTAATATTGCCAGCTATGCGTTGCTTTTGTCGATTGTCGCTCAAGTTACCGACAAACAGCCCGGTGAATTTATTCACACCTTAAATAGCGCACATATTTACAATAATCACCGCGCGCAAGTTGACGAGCAATTATCGAGGAATCCATTAGCGCTGCCTAAGTTGTGGCTCAACCCAGGCGTCAAGAATATTGACGATTTCACGATTGATGATATCCGCCTGGAGAATTATGAGTGCCATCCAGCGATAAAAGCACCGATTGCTGTGTAGATTTATGTCTATTCTTCGTCAGATTCTTTAGCTGTAAGAATCATATAATTGTCGTTTTCAATACCAGACTGTCGTAGGCTAGTAATCTCTTGATCGGGTAGAATAACACTAAACTCTCGAGTAGCGGTATCATATAGTATAGTTGCATACTTTCCCACTGTTCTAGCTACTGTTCTACCTTCTCCGTCTTCTTCTGTCCATTTTTCTACAACAGGGGCTTTATCTTTGAATATCGCATCTCCTTTTGCGGTAGGCTTGTCAGATAGTATTATCGTTCTACCTTCTGGCAGGTCTGCAATCGTAGTGTTTTTTATGTCTTCAAGGGTTGTAGCACGTATTATAGATCGTTCGTTCATGCTTTCTACTATACCACAAACATCAAACACTGTCAACTTAAGAAGGTTATTTTCTTTTATACATCACAAAATCAAAATCGTAATTATTTTCATTATCTGCCGAATGATGTGCGCGACTTACTTCCTCCCATGCGTCCATATCTATTTCTGGGAAAAAAGTGTCAGCATCGGGAAACTCGGCATTAACCTCTGTGGCGTAAATAGTGTCAATTTCTGGAATATCTAGCGCGTCTTTATAAACTCGTGAGCCGCCAATAATAAAAGTCGGATATCGTGATAAAG
>JABZJR010000062.1 GCA_015257705.1 Nanosynbacter sp. | reverse complement strand
AATTTGGAATGACTAGTATAAATTCCGCGCCAGCTGACGGCTTGCTTTTGATGCGAATAGTATAACCACAGCGATCTGCCAGAGTTTTAGCAATTGCCAACCCCAAACCATAGCCCGACGCGTCGGTCCGAGTCCGCGCCGCGTCTGCACGATAAAATCTCTCGAAAATGTGTTTTTGATCATTTGACGAAATGCCCGGTCCATTATCTTTAACTATAAATTCTACGGAATTTTTATTCAGTCTAGCCCAAATCTTTACTTCACCGACCTTTTGCGGCACATATTTAATAGCATTGTCCACCAAAATTGATAAAATCTGACGAACCGCATTTACTTGCAAAGTTACTTTTTGACCATCTGGAATATTATGAAAAATCTTAACTTGCTTTACTTTTGCAGCTCGAGAATACTGCCCTATAACCTCTTTAATAATTTCAGAAATATCAATTAGCTCTGGACTGCCCAAAGCATTTTCCGACTTCGCCAAATCCAGCAGCGAATTACTAAGATTAGTCAGTTTTTTAATTTCATCAACATTTTGGCTCAAAACCTGACGAGCTTTTTCGTCGGTCAGCACACGCTTACGCATCGCTATTTCATTACTCAAAAGCAACGCTGCCAACGGAGTTCTTAGTTCGTGGCTAGCATTAGACACAAATTGGGCTTGTTGTTCAATTGACCGTTCAATTGGCGCCAGCGTTCTTCGCGCCAACACTAGACTCAACCAATAGCCAAACACCGACATCGCACCATTTAACGCAATTAAAGATATCACTACCATTTCGCGTGTTTCATTGTCGCGTCGCTCCAACCGATGATGAAATTGATCTTCGATATCCGCTGATTGCTTAATATGGTCATCAGGCGGCAATTCTCGGTTAAGCTGTGTCGAGGTAACAGCATAAATAATCACACTAAACACCAGTGATAACGTCATAATCACAGCCAAATAGCTCAGCGCTAGTCGCTTGACGCGTTGTCGTTTCATGATTTCTCCTCTAATTTATAGCCAAAACCCGAAACCGTGTGAATTAATTTCGACTTAAATGGCTTATCAATTTTTCGACGCAAAAACATAATAAATAACTCAACATTATTCGGCAATACGTCCGCATCAAAATCCCAAACGTGCGATATAATCTGTTCTTTTGACAAAACCTTACCTTTATTTCGCATCAGATATTCCAAAACGCCATATTCCTTAGCGGTCAAGTTAATTTCCTGCGAAGCTCGTGTTACTTTTTTCGAGCTTGGATCAAGTTTCAAATCGCCCACCTGAAGAATTTCCTCCAATTTCTCATTCGGCCTACGAAGTAACGCCCTTATACGAGCCAATAGCACGTCAAAGCTAAATGGCTTAGCTAAATAATCATCTGCCCCCGTATCCAAACCTTCAACAATATCACGCTCCGTATCACGTGCAGTCAACATTAAAATCGGCGTTTTATTACCATCATTTCTCAGGGCTCGACAAACTTCATAGCCATTCATTTCTGGCAACATTATGTCCAAAATAATAACATCATACTCATCGGCAGCAGCAGTCCGATAGCCTTCGCTGCCATCATTCGCCACATCAACTGCATACGACTCGTCTTCCAGCCCTTCTTTTAATAGTCGAGCAATCGTAACGTCATCTTCAATCAGTAAAACTCTCACAGATATATTATACCTTTATATCTCAACAATTTCACACACTAATACGTCGCTATCATTTGTGCTTCTGGCCAAATTTTCTGGACTAACCGTTTGCCGCGCGCTGTTAATCGCACCCACGCGTCACCATATATTTGATCAATCGCCCTCAAACCTTTACGACGCAAATCCGCCAAAATATTCATTACTGTTCGACGCGATAATCCAACTTGCCCGGCTAAAACTACGACGTCATCGCCGCCATCTTCATAGATTTGTTGTAAAATTAACGCCTCATTCGTTGTTAAATTAACTTCTTTTGATTGAGCTTTATTCATAATATTCCTTTCTCTGGTTAGTGATGGTTATTATGATAAACGAGCATTCTTTAATTTTGCTGTAAAATTGACTATTCTACTTTTATTTTTATTATGCTTATTGTTATAATGACTTTTACCATTAATTTTAGGAGGGTGTATGTTAATAAAGAAACGCTTTTTAAATACAAAAGTTAAGATATTAACTGGAGTAATAGCTACTGGACTATTCATTGGTGGATCACTACTTACCTTGCCAACCGTACAAGCTAAGAATACTGTTAGCGATGATTATCCGTTGAACGATAGTATCAACTGGAATTTAAACCCTGTTTGGCGTGATGAGTTTAACGGCACGTCATTAGATAGCAAGTCTTGGAATATATACTCCAGCGGATGGGGCGCTAATAACGTCCAGAGTTGCTACAGTAGGAGCGAAGAGAATGTGAATGTTAAAAACGGCAGTCTAAACCTAGTAGGACTATACAAGCCTGGCGCGCGCTGCAAAGGAAATGAAAAAAGCGGAAATTTCACCTCTGGATTCGTAGAGACAAAAGGTAAAAAATCTTGGACTTACGGCTACATTGAGGCGCGTATAAAAATGCCAAATAACAAGAGTACTTGGCCTGGTTTTTGGATGAGTCCTGATAAACCTACATACGGCAGCTGGCCTAACAGTGGTGAGATTGACATCGTAGAAACTAAAGGTTCTAACTTAAATTACGCCGCTGCAGACGCTCACTGGGGACTTTCAACAGGCAATAAAAAACACGCCCAAGGTAGAGATTTGCCAGCTGGATTCAAAGATACCACTCAGTGGCACACTTACGGCGTAAAATGGACTGAAGGAAAATTGGAATATTACATTGATGGCGTGAAATTCCACACTGTCAACGGATTCGGTCAGCCAAACGCAGCAAACACACCTTACGGTCCATTCGACAAGCCATTCTTCTTGCGCCTTAACTTGGCAATCGGCGGTGATTACATTGATGGTAAAGGCAGTAAATGGTCAAACGCCTACAACGCCCTAGCTGAATATCCAAAGTCATTCCCAGCAACCATGTCAATCGATTACGTCCGCGTATATGAAAGACGAACAGCTAAGGAAGTCAACGTGCCAGATAACAATTTGCGCACTCAACTTAATAAAAAATTGTCAACAGTACTTAGTACTAATCGTAAAGACGATCAAAAAATTACTGACGTAGAGTTGGAAAAATTGACAGATCTTAACTTGGATGCAGCTGACAACGCATCAGAGGCAGACAAAATTCACGATATAACAGGATTAGAGGCAGCTAAGAACCTTAAGGCTTTATCTCTTAAGAACAACTCTGTCTTCGACCTAAGAGCAGTTTCCAACATCAAATCTCTAAAGTCAATAAACTTAACGATTAATCGCTAATTAGCTTAGACGTTTACAGAAAAATTGTCATCTTATTATGAGGTGACATTTTTCTATTTTAGCCGAAATTTCAATAACCAATACCTCTGTAATCCTGTTATTAAAATAACTATATAATAAATTTTACTTTTATTCTGCTTATTGTTATACTAACAATGGATAAAGAAATATTGGGAGAAAACAAAAAATGTTAATAAAAAAACGTTTTTTAAATAAAAAGCTTAAAACATTAGCTATTATAATGACTGTCGGTGTTATTGTTGGTGGGGCGTTATTTACCCTGCCAATGGACAATGCCAAAGGCGCAGGAAGTCCATATCCGCCAACAGATAGTGAGAACTGGAATCCAGAACCTGTTTGGCGTGATGAGTTTGACGGAAATTCGTTAGATGGGACCAAATGGACATCTCTTAATGGCGGATGGAAAGATGAGAACCAACAAGTTCGAAACTGCTACACGAGATCAGATGAGAACATTAATGTCAGTGGCGGTAGCTTAAATCTAATTGGACTATACAAACCAGGAGCAACCTGTACTGGTGGTAACACTAAAAC
>JABZJR010000061.1 GCA_015257705.1 Nanosynbacter sp. | reverse complement strand
TTCTACCAGTGATATCCAGCTCTGCTCGCACGCCTTCGCTGCGCAATTTTCGCGCCAAATCGTCCGCACCAGCCATAGATTCTTTTGACACCGGAATTATGTACACATCTGTTTTAGATGCCAATTTCGGCAACAAATTGTGTACTTCCAAAAATTGCTCCATTGTCGTTGCGCCCATACCAACACCGACCGTAGCAATCGGTTCAACGCCAAATAACCCAACTAATCCATCATATCGTCCGCCACCAAACAACGCTCGGTTATTCTCTGGCGAATTGTCAAACAGCTCAAAAACCATGCCCGTGTAATAGTCCAGACCACGCATCAAAGTAACATCAAACACCGCATTTGTGATGCCTTTTTGGCTAAGCAATTTCATCACTTCGCGAAGTTGCTTGACGCTTTCATCTTCCATCAATTCGCTCGGCAAATCATCAACAGACTTCATACTGATCATTTTTGCTAGCTTCGGCAGACCTTCCGACGCTTGATTGCCAAAAATCTCAATCGCCTGACGCTTAAATTCTTCGGCAGGAATCTTATTTTTCCTATCGAGCAGCTTCATCATCATCGTCGAACCAACAATATCAAGCTTCAAAAATTGGCTCATTAGACGATTTATCAATTGGCGATTATTAACCCTGACCGTAAACATTTCTTGCTTGGCACCAAAATTCATCACGCTAGCGTGGCTTAGCTCAATAATCTCCGCGTCCGCCGCCGCGCCGTCCACGCCAAACAAATCCGCGTTCAATTGCCAAAACTCACGCTCACGCCCACGTTGCGGCCGTTCATAGCGCATAAAATTAGCAATTGAATACAGCCGCGCAGGCATCGCCAATTCCTGACGCTTAGCCGCCACCATTCGAGAAATCGACGGCGTCATCTCAGGGCGAATCGCCACCATTCGACCACCACGATCCTCAAAGGCGTATGTTTGCTCGCCCGCCAACTCCTGACCAGACTTTGCCAGATAAATATCTAGCGGCTCCAGTAGCGGCGCGCCATATTCTTCATAGCCAAAACTCTCAACCGTCTTGTGCCAAACATTAAAAATGTAATTCTGCAGACGCTTTTCCTCTGGAAAATAGTCTCGCGAACCTTTGTAACTTTGTGTAGATAAACTGCTCATGTTAGCTCCATTATGTCATTATTTCTTATTTATAGCAATCAAAAACGCCGAGGCAGAACTCGGCGCGTACAATCAAAAAATCAGAGTCCTACCTCGGCAACACGTGTGAATGATGGAATTTAGGTAAAATCATATATCTATTATAGTAAATTTCATGATTTTTGTAAATACCTGTTGATGGCAAGCCTAATAATTGATATGTATATATCAGCTTTTGCAATCGCAGAGGTCAGCGTTTCGCCCAAAGCCATTAGGCTTGAGACGCCCCACTTCGCGGAGAATTACTATTCTCTGCCCGACTCCAGAAGGAGTACAAAATGGGTTGGCAGCTCTACGCTGAGAACGAGGACGAGAAGGTTCCTGGAGAAGCAGCGGGACGACGGTGGTACCGAGTACCTGCACTTCTACAAGGATGAGTCCTTGTCGCAGGAGGCCGCCGCCAGCAGGGAGAATGGTCAGGATCACGACCACATCACCTTCTACCCCGACGGCAGTCTGAAGTACGACTCGACTCAGCTCTAGCCCCCAGACCTGGACACGTCGTAAAACTGTCCATCTTACTTGAATATTTTACGTTATCTATATGAACATGCCGCCACTCAGCAACATCATCCGCAACGACATCGACATGTTCTGGTCGAATAGGCTCGGTTTAATTCGTAGTGTGGCTGATGTGCGGTCGTTTGCGTGCGAGTATCTGCCGTTACTTGGCATTGATTATGATACGTCAATTTCTAAGACTATCTTGCAGCTTCAGCGCACAGATGTTGCAGAGGCTCAACCGTTAGTTTCTGAAATAACCGCTCTGGCGAAGTTAGTTTGTAATGAGTGCGCTATGAGTGCACGCCTAAAACTTTGGCAGCGGCTGGCGAAAACGGTTGGGTACGAGAAAGAAATTAATAAAATAGACATAAATCTAACATCTAGGTCAAATGTTTATTAAATATATTAAAGTGCTTTTGTCGGACAATTACATGAAGATGTGGCCAACTCATGACATAGCGTATAAAATTGTCAATCTAATGGCGCATTATGACATTACCGAAGATGACCACCCACTGTATGAGATATGGGACTTAGCAACAGAGATAGAAGCAATGAATTTGGCCGAGATAAAAAAATCTGGCAAGCTGGATGAGATGATCGGGTTGAGTAAAGAGCTTGGCTGAATGTAGACGATTGAAAGCTGGCGGCATTAGATTGTTGCGCAACACTGCAAACTAACTTATTATTTTATTTATGAACGCTATCATCTGTCACATTGCCGAATCTATTCGCGCTAACGATTTGCTAACTTACCAGCGTGAGCGCTACCCCGCCATTCAAGAAGGCGAGTTTGTTCGCTTTACGGATGAGGATTTTTCTGGCGTTGATTTCGACCAGTTTGTCATGGGATTTTTCGTGTTTCAGAATTGTAATCTGGACGACGCAAAGCATATTTATGGGCAACCAATTTATTTCATTAATTCGTCGGTTCGGAATGTGGATTTTCGCGGTGTAAAAGCTATTATTGAAGCGGAGGATTGCGACTTCCGTGGTATGAAATATGACGAGGAAACGCAATTTGTCTATGGCAGTGGGAAATTGGCAACACGATCACGTTTCATAAATTGCAAATTAGATGATGAAACTCGTGATTTTTTGAGCCAACAAGGCGTAGAAATTAATTAGCTATTTTTCCGCCAGCACATTCTGCTGCAACCAACAATACATCGCCACAGTCGCTGCCGCGCCAACGTTTATGGAGCGAGTCGAGCCAAACTGCTCAATCGCCACAATCTGATCTGCAGCGCCAGCCAGCTCTGCAGAAATCCCCGGCCCTTCTTGCCCAAATACCAAAACCGCACGCTTCGGTAAACTCGTCTGCGACATATTAACACTGCCCGGAATATTATCAATAGCAATAATTTCCCTGCCTTCATTACGCATTTTTTCAACAAACTCTTCCCTCGTCGCCAGATACGTAATATGCAGATATTTATCCGTCATCATCGCACCGCGCTTATTCCATTGCCTGCGCCCAATTACATAAATCTGCCGCACACCAAACGCGTTGGCACTCCTGACAATTGTCCCCATATTAAAATCCCGCTCGGTATTTTCCAGCGCAATCACCAAACCGTGATCTTCAGAATCCAGCTCATTCATAATCTCTGACTCATCCCAACCCTTAAACTTATCAATGACATTTCTTTTATCTTCCATCTCTGTTATTTTATCAAAGTCCCTGAGTAAATAACAAAAGCTGAAAGCCTTCTATTGACTTAATCACTACAGAATGGTATAAGTAATATTAGTTTTCGTTGACGAGTTGAGTAAATCCTTATCCGGAAACGCTCATTGACAAGCAGCCAAAACACGAGGTGAGGTTTTATTTCTTTTTTTTGGAAGAAATTAGAAAGAGGAATGAAATCTCATCTCGTGCATTAAAGAATATGCACATATCGCAATTCCGCGGATGAGAGAGCGCCAGGAAGAGGAAAAATCATGAACGATGAGATATTCACCATCAATGTCCCCAGTGAGGTTCTCCGCAGCCTCAATTATGCCGAATTGCAGCTTTATTCTCTTATCAGGAATAAGCTGCAGGATGACCACGAGGCTTACGACCTCGCCAGTGGAGCTCATAAGACCCTATGCGATACCATCCGATACCTGGAAAACCAGGTGAGGGAGTCGCAGAAGAGTGATTGACAGTTTGGATATATGATGAGTGTGATTCATTCTTTTTATGGCTGCTTGTCATATATCCCCTGAAATTATTTTAGAATAGTCTCATTTGAGGCTGTTTTTTATGCATTCTATTGACTTTTTTATACAAGTGTGGTATAAATGAAAGTAGCTTTCGTTGATGAGTTGAGTAAATCCTTGTCCGAAAGTGAACTTTGACAGGCA
>JABZJR010000060.1 GCA_015257705.1 Nanosynbacter sp. | reverse complement strand
GCTTCACCTTCCGGTCGCACGAATTCCAACTCCGGATATTGCCGTTTTAGCTCTGCTTCATAATCAATTGGCTCAGAATCTGCAGGTCGCAATTCCTTCAGAACATTCTCAACTTGCGGAATAATATCGCCCGCCTTAAAAATCACCACAGTGTCGCCTCGTCGAATATCCAAACGCTCAATTTCATCAGCATTATGCAAACTGGCGTGCTGCACCGTAGTTCCCGCCACCACTACTGGATCAAACACAGCCACCGGAGTCGCCGCGCCAGTTCGCCCAATAGAAATGACTATATCCCGAACAATTGTTGTAGCTTCTTCGGCTGCATACTTATAAGCCACCGCCCCACGCGGATTTTTGCCCACCATCCCGAGATTGTCATATATCTCTCGATCATTAATCTTAATAACCAGCCCGTCCGTATTAAACGGCAAATCATGACGCTTGTCGCTCCATTCATCAACAAATTTCATCACGTCGGACAAATTGTCAAAAATACTGGCCTGCTGATTGCGAGAAATCCCCAGCGCCGTCAAAGCCTCGTAAGCAAAACTATTCGTCGGAACTTCCGAACTATCATCGCGGATCACATCATATCCGCGAAAATGCAACGGACGCGCCGCTACCAGCGCAGGATCTAATTGACGAATTGTCCCCGCAGCCAAATTGCGCGGATTAGCAAATGTAGGCAGCCCTAGAGATTTCTGCTTTTTATTAAGCTCCTCAAAATCTCGTTTCAGCATGACAATTTCGCCACGAATCTCTGTCCGACCGCGCAAAAAATTTTCAAAACCCGCCGCTTCACGCAGACGAAGCGGTACGTTTTTAATAGTCCGAACATTATTCGTTACATCTTCGCCAACAAAACTATCGCCACGCGTCACAGCTTGCGACAATACACCATCGACATAAATCAACGCGCACGCCAAGCCGTCCATTTTTATATCCGTAAAAAATTCATGTCGCTGACCCGGTATCAATTTATCAGTTCGCTCAATCCACGCCTCAACTTCACCCTTGTCAAAAACATCATTCAAACTGACCATTCGGCGCGCGTGCTCGACTTTTTGAAAACCGTCGAGCAGCTTATTTCCAACTCGCTGCGTAGGGCTATCAATAGTAATCAGTTCCGGATGATCCGATTCAATTTTCTTCAGCTCATCCATCAGACTGTCATAAACCGCATCGCTCACGCTCGGTTTGTCCAAGGTGTAATATTCGTAGCTATAACGATTTAACAGGTCTTTGATTTCGTCAATTCTTGGTTTTTTTGGTGTCACTTTCAACCACCTTTCTGTAGAACAAATAAACATACATTGAAATCATAATTATCGTTACGTAAAGTAAAATCAAGCCAGTTGTCGGGACAATTGGCAGCCAGTCAATGCCGCTAATCCATCCCTTCAGCGCGCCGTCAAGCAGAATTACCGGAATCAAAACTACCGCCCACAAAAGCACGGACAGAATAACAGCCCACGCAAATCTCAGCAAAATTCGTAATCTTCGACCCGTCACAATATCGCCCGACAGACGCAGCGCGTGAAACGGATACATCCCCGGCAACGTTACAATGATCATCGCAAAAACCGTAGAAGTCGCCCAATAGACGGACATTGCCACTATCAGAATCGCCGCACCGCCAGCCGCCATCAGAATCGGCGTTTGATTTAACACTCCCGAAGCATTAAGCGCGCTATAAATAATCACCGCCACTGCCGCCGGCACCATTTGAATCAAGAAAACCCCGATGACAATTATTAGCGCAATTATAGGCGATCCAGAACTGTACAAACCGTCGCGCATTTTCGGTTTTTTACCAATTAAAATAGCTCGAGTTAGCCAAACGGACGACAGCCAAGTTAGTAGCCCCAGGAAGATTCCCGCCGCTTGCTGCACATTTCCACCGGCCGTTCCGCTACCGGAAATATAGCTAACTGCAACGCCAGAAAATAGGCTAATTGTTGTATAAATTCCGCCGAATCCATTTGACTCAGCCTGATTCATTACGTCTTTAAGTTGTTGGTATGTATCTTGCGACATGACGCTGGCTAAAGCAAACGTCAATATCGACATGACGACGATTAACGCCAGGAAAGTCTTCTTATTTCGCCATACCAGACAACAAGCCTCACTGGTCAGCGACCAATATCCTGGAATTTTTAGATCTCGTTGGTAATCTCGTCGCTTAGTTAACCGAAAACTACGATGAGGGCGACGCTGCAGAAAATTACGCCGCTGCTGATTCAATTTACTAAAGTCACGTTTAATACCAGGCCATACACCTTTTTTATGATCAGCATTTGACTTCTTAGAGTTCTTGACTACTCGTTTTTTGGAGGTTTTCGTTGCCATAATTACATCTTTGTTGCGTTATTTCTCAACCTTGCAATCCTATCTTCTAGTGGTGGATGAGTACTAAATAGTTTTGAGAAAAATCCGGGTTTCAAAGGATTATTCATGAACAAATTGGCAGTGGAAGAACTTTGTTTTTGCATTGGTCTGCCGTATTGACGTAATTTTTCCAGCGCGCTTGCTAATCCTTCAGTATCTCGCGTCAATAATACACCCGAAGCATCCGCCAGATATTCACGCTGCCTACTAACCGCCAATTGAGTTATCGTTGCCAAAAGCGGCGCCAATATACCCACAATCAACCCGAAAGCATAGATGATAGGATTGACATCTCTATCACGGTCATCACTATAAAACATCATTCGAAGCGCCAAGTCCGCAAATAGCCCAATTGCACTAACCAAACCAAAAGCAATCATACTCACACGGATGTCGTAATTTCGCACGTGGCTCATTTCATGCGCCATAACCGCCTCCAGCTCACGCTTGTCCATAATATTCAGGAGACCTGTAGTTGCGCCAACGATGGCATGATTCGGATCGCGACCAGTCGCAAAAGCGTTTGGAGCTGGGTCATCAATAATATAGACTTTCGGCATCGGCATACCAGAAGCGATAGACAAATTCTCCACCACTCGCCAAAGTTCAGGAGCGTCATTTTTACTAATTTCCTGAGCGCCAGTCATCATCATAGCCAACTTGCCAGCTATAAAATATTGCAACCAAGCATACAATATCGCACATATAAAAATGATGAGCGCTAGTGAATAGCTATCAGTTGCCGCTCCAATAAACAAACCGATGACTCCAATAATTATCACAAACACAGACATAATTAATATTGTGTTGCGTTTGTTTTGAGAAACTGCATTGTACATATGTTAATTATACCAAAAATCGCCCGCTAAAAATAGACGAGCGATTTTCATTTCAGGGTTCAATTAGAACTTTACTTCAACTGGATTTTCGACACTTGCACGATCCTCAACGTCGAAGAATTCCTTAGCCTGGAAGCCAAACATTCCTGCGATGATATTTGTTGGGAAAGTCTGAATCTTCGTGTTTAAGTCGCGAACGCCACCGTTATAGAATCGGCGAGCTGCTTGGATCTTATCCTCAGTATCAACCAATTCTTGTTGCAATTGCAAGAAGTTCTGGTTTGCTTTCAATTCTGGGTAAGCCTCAGATACGGCAAACAAGCTCTTCAACGCGCCTTCCAAAGCATTTTCAGCCTTAGCGGTCTCAGCCACACTGCCAGCATTCATGATTGCTGAACGAGCTTCTGCAACCTTCTCAAACACTTCTTTTTCATGTGTAGCGTAGCCTTTTACTGAATTGACCAAATTTGGAATCAAATCAGTTCGGCGTTTTAACTGAACAGTAATGTCACTCCATGCCTCTTCTACGCGGTTGCGCAACACAACTAAACCATTGTACGCACCGATTACAACTCCTATGAGCACTAATAAAACTACCACTGTAACAATAAGTACAACTACCAATGGACTCATTCCTTACCTTGTCCCTTTCCTATTCAATATTATTTTCTTTACGACTTTGGTGCGCAAGGCGGGAATCGAACCCGCACGACTTTTGGTCAAGGGATTTTAAGTCCCTCGCGTCTACCAATTCCGCCACTCGCGCTTATTTATATACAATCTAGACGCCTACGCTCCAGACTGCTTATATTATACTATATTCGCTAAGTAAATTGTACAATTTTGCAAAATAAAAAATAGCCCAATTCTCAGGACTATTTATCAAAAAATTGGAGGCACGTACGAGAGTCGAACTCGTCTAAAAGGTTTTGCAGACCTCTGCGTAACCGCTCCGCCAACGCGCCACCGCTTTTATTATATCAGATTTTACAAAACATATCACAAACAATTCATCCAATAATTGCAATACGTTTGGTGCGAGCGAGAAGACTTGAACTTCCACGAGCGCAATGCTCACTAGCCCCTCAAGCTAGCGCGTCTACCAATTCCGCCACGCCCGCATAACCACTTA
>JABZJR010000005.1 GCA_015257705.1 Nanosynbacter sp. | reverse complement strand
ACATTATGCCAATTTTTGAATATTTGCTTGTCAATAAAAAGAAAGAGACTGTCTCTTCAACGATTGAAGCAGCCGACAAACTGTCTGCCATTACCAATTTGAGGTCACGCGGACAATTAATAAAAATTGAAGAAAAAGGCGCAAAAAAAGAGCTTAGTTTTTCTTTCGGTAAGAAAAAGAAAGGTGCCAAGACTGAAGAATTGGTGATGTTTACTCGCCAATTAAGCGCCATGGTTTCAGCTGGCGTTCCTATTCTTCGTTCCCTTAACTCTATGGCAAAACACGCCGAAAGCGCCAATTTCCGAAACACGATCAACGCCGTAATTAAAGACATTGAAGGCGGTATGTCTTTTGCGGACGCCCTGAGCAAACATCCAGAGACCTTCAATGATATTTATGTAAACATGGTTGCTGCGGGTGAAACTGGAGGTATTTTGGATGACATCTTAAAGCGCCTGGCCCTACAACAGGAAAAAAACTCATCCATGAAGAAAAAAATTAAAGGCGCCATGACATACCCGATCGTACTTTTAATCATTACGATTATCGCCTTCTTCATCCTGATGATCTTCATTATTCCAGTCATCGGCAAAACTATTAAAGACATGGGCGGACCTGACGCTAAACTACCAATGCTTACTGAGATTATGCTCGGAATTAGCGATTTTGTAGTATCATTTTGGTATATAATCATTCCAATATTTGTCGGAAGCATTTGGCTATTGATTCGCTACATTAAAACCCCAAAAGGTCGCGTAAAATTTCACAATATCATCATCAAAGTTCCAGCTGTCGGACCAATTGTTAAGAAGGTGGCAATCGCCCGCTTTACTCGAACCTTCTCCGCTCTTATCGGTGCGGGCGTGGCTGTGCTCGAAGCATTAGACGTAACTTCGCGAGCTGTCGGAAATATCGCCTACGAAAAATCCCTCAAAGAAGCCACCAAGCGAGTCCAAAACGGTGAAGTCTTGTCAAAAATTATTGCAGAGCGGGACGATTTATATCCGCCAATCGTAGCACAGATGCTGTCTGTCGGTGAAGAAACCGGACAAACGGACAAAGTCCTGGTTAAAGTCGCTGACTTTTACGAGGAGGAAGTTGACACCGCGATTGACGGCGTTAGCTCTATTATCGAGCCAGTGATGATCGTTGCTATGGGTATTGTTATTGCCCTGGTGGCGGTTAGTGTTATGGGTCCAATTACGAGTATGGCGGGTCAAGTTAAGGAATAATAGTTTTTCAAAAAAGCTTATGCTATAATACTGACATATAGGTGGGAAAATAATAACGTGTCGAGCATATTTTATAGAAAAAAACCAATCATCGGCCTAGATATCAGCCGAACAAGCATAAAAGTAATGTCGATTGATAGAAATCGGATGCTGGTTCATGGATATGGATCGATCAACCTCGATTCTCAAAAAAGCGACGGAAATTCCGCAGACAACACTGAATATTTGGCGCAGAATATCAAAACGTTATTGAAGAAAAACGTCGTAGGACAAATTAATAGCAACCGCGTGGCGCTAGGTATACCAACCAACCGGACATTTTCGCGAACATTTAGCTTACCTGTGAAAGAAGAAAGCAATATTCGCAGTGCGGTAAATTTGGAAGCCGAACAATATATTCCAGCACCCCTAGATTCTCTTTATTTGGACTATCGAATTATCAATCGTACGAAAGATGAACTTAGTGTTCTGATGTGTGCTGCACCAAAGAAAATGATCGACAGTATGTTAGACGCCACAAAACAATGCGGCCTGGAAGTTGCAATAATTGAGCCAAACATCAGCGCAATCGCTAGACTCCTGAAGCGCACGGAAGAAGGAATGCTCCCTACTGTTATTGTCGACATAGGCACATCAACTACAGATATCGCGATTCTAGATTCTGATATACGTGTGACGGGTGGCTTAAATGTTGGCGGCTATTCACTCACCTTAAATTTAGCTAAAAAAATGAATGTACCGATTGAGACAGCTCATCAATTTAAGGTATTAAACGGATTAAATCCCGGTCCAAGGCAAGCCAGAATCGCAGGAGCCTTGCACCCAAGTTTAGAAAAAATGACCAACGAAGTTAAGCGCGTTATGCGATATTACACAGACCGCTTCCCTGATGAGAAAAAAATCGAGCAAGTCCTCATCGTTGGCGGCGGCGGTAATTTGCCAGGAATTGGTGATTTTTTCACAAACGAGCTATTAATGCCAGCGCGCGTGGCAAGTCCGTGGCAAATGCTCAATTTCGATGGACTAGAGCAGCCAGCAAAACAGCTTCGCTCCCAGCTATCACCAGTCGCAGGGCTAGCCTTAATCAAGCAGGAGGATATTTATGATTAACCTTCTTCCTCCTCAAGAAAAAAAGCAAATCAGCGCTGGACGAGTAAATGTCATCTTAAGACGATATTGCATCATATCATTGATATTTGCAGGCTTGCTATTCTTAACTATTGGCGGATTTTATCTGTTCTTAGAAAATAGCCGCACCTCAGCTCAAGCTAACATCGACGAAGGAAATGCCAAACTTGCTCAATACCAATCGACGCAAAAAGAAGTTAGCGAGTTTAAGAAAGACCTCGACTCGGCTAAGGCGATCATTAGCAACGAGGCCCATTACTCTACAATTATCCCGAAAATTGCACAATATATACCATCAGGTATGGTTTTGGATTCTCTGGCACTAGACACTTCAGCATTAGATAAACCATTGTCATTAACAGCTCTTGGAAAAAACAAGGATGACGCTATTCGAATAAAAACCAGCTTAGAAAAGTCAGAAATATTTAGTGACGTTCACCTCGAGACCGTTGTTTATAGCGGCGGCAACCAATCGTCAGACAAGCCCGCGGACTATCCAATCACTATAACAATTAGCGTTACACCAAAGCCAGAGGTCTTAAAACAATGAAAAAAGTTCTAAATGCCAGCATCGCGCGAATTGTCCTGTCGTTATTATTGCTCATAATATTATCAGCAATGGTAGGACTAGTTATTTTCGCCTATTCATTCTTAAGTAAAACATCAGAAGAAGTTGGAAAAATGCAGACCGAAGCAATTGCAGTTGATGCAAAAATACAAAGCTTGCTAGCATCGAAATCTCAGCTCGACCGCAATTCCGACACAGTTAAAAAAGCAAAGAATATCGTCTCAGAATCGAAACTTTATCAATATCAGAATCAGATTATTAAGGATTTAAATACCTACGCCGACCGCGCCGGCATTCCGATTAAAGCTTTCTCTTTCCAAAATGAACCAACAACTTCCGCTAAGACAGCGACATCTAGCAAGCAAACATCCGCCAGCCCCGCTGGAGTGAAAAGTACTTTCGTATCAATTCAATTGGGGGATCATATAGATTATACGAAATTCCTACATTTCCTTAGTCTTATTGAAAAAAATGTCACTCGAATGCAGCTTTCAGGCGTGTCAATTTCCAGAGGCGCAAATAATCATGAAATATCAATCCAATCACTTGAAGTAAAGGTTTATACACGATGAGTCCATCAATATCAGAACAGCTCGAGCCAATCGTAAAATCACTGTCCAAATTCCTGTGGCGATTTCATGTGATAATATATAGCGTTGTCGTAATCGGAGGCGTAGCAATCGCGATATTTCTTTTGAGCGGACTTTTAGCGGTTCCTACCGAAGAACCACAAACTGCATCAATAAGCTTCGATAAAAAAACCATGAAAGTGATTAAAGATTTTCGACCATCAACTTCAACAAACGACTCGTTTAGTCTGCCGGCTGGTCGCTCCAACCCGTTTGCTGAATAGAACACAACCGTTTATAATATAGTTATGCTTATATCCGCAGATCGCTTCCTTGATATTCCCGTCATGAGTCTTCAGACAGGCTCCGAACTGGCGCGAACATCGCGGGAAATTATTAATCCGAAGAATCTGTCTATAATCGCATATGAACTTGAAGGACGACTTTTGGACCAGCACCCTAGTTTACTTCGCATCAACGACGTCAGAGAGATTGGACCGCTTGGTATGATTATCGATTCAACCGATGAGATCATCGGAATTGATGATGTGATTACTATAAAAGAAATTTATGAAATCAATTTTACATTAAAAGACAAGTTGGTTATTGATGAGAAGAATAAGAAAATCGGAAAAGTTATCGGATACACGTTGGCGGCTGGGAATTTTATTATACAACAACTCCGAATTCGGCGACCGTTCTTGAAAAGTTTTGGCGACACAGAATTGCTTATTCATCGTTCTCAGATTATAAAAGTAACCGACGATAAAATTGTTGTAAAATCAGCAACTATCTCGCACATAGCCGAAAAAACACCTATTTCGCAGATAAATTCATACGAAAATCCATTCCGCAAGCAGCCTCGTCCACAACCAGAATCTACAAAAGCTGATTAATCATTTGGGTTTTCAAGAGCCTTCTTAATGTCATCATAAGAAAAACCCTGCCTAGCCAAATATTGCATTAACTTCTGCTGATCACTATATCGATAACGTTTTTTAGCAATGACCTTCCGTAATTCCTCGTCATCAGAGCGAATATTCTCTTTAACCAATGATTCAATCGCTGTATTATCAATTCCCTTTTGCGCCAGTTCCAATTTCAAGCGACGAATACTAGCGCCTTTTTTCATAAACCGCTGCTCAAACCAAAATCGAGCAAATTTTTCATCGTCCAAATATTTCTTCTCAATAAGACGATCCAAGACGCGCTCGGCAATCTCCGGCTTTATTCCAGGACGTTCAATAATTTTTCCAGTTTTCGCTGAACGTCGACGAGTGGCTAGTGTTTTCCGACGCAGATAATCGCGCACTTCTTTGATGGCTCGCGGACGCATTAAACAGTATTCTATAGATCTAGCATACAACTTGCCAAACTGGCTATCGTCTTCTAATTTCGAAATTTCCTCTTCCGTATATTCGCGACCAATCTTAATGCCTAGTTCGCCGACCTGAAATACGTCCAAGCTAAAACGATATTTCCCGTCAACACTTACATTGACACGATTTTTATCACGAGTCTGAAGAGAAATATCAGTGATTTTCATAAATCTATTATAGCGCTAAAACTATATGCTAACTACTGGTGGACTATTCGACCACCTCAACCACTTTGCCATGCATGCCGTTATAGCAAGCAGCAGCACGCGGCTTAGTAATAACCGGCAGTTGACGCGGAATGGCACTCATATCGACATCGCCAAGCGTACCAGCCTCGACAATGCCAAGCGTAATGTGTGGACGAAATCCATCGATATCCAGCCCTGGATGAATGTCGTCCAGTATTTCAAGCAACTTCCGACGTACTTCAACCATCCAGGAAGTTTTCTGTACACGCAATTCAACACAAACACAGTTACCGGCTTCATCTGGCAAGAAATTGACACCGTCAAGCACCAGTTTGTCTAGGGACGGCAACGCAGCGGCAGCTAACTTGAGACGTGGTATATCCTGCTCAGTTACATTGATCAGCGTTGCGTGTGGAATAAACTCACCGAAATCAAGGTTCATTTTTTCTGACAGCTCTCGAAGGTAAGCGGTCTGCTCGTCATCAAAAATAAGATTAACTGACGCCATGTGGTGTTCGGCTGAATATCTGGACTCTACTGCTCGCATTACTTTTCCTCCTCCTTCACTTTATCGCGCACTTTCTGATCAATTTCCGCCAAAACCTCAGGATTTTCCTTCAAGTAATTCTTCGTCTTATCGCGCCCTTGACCAATCGTTTCGCCGTTATATTTATAAAATGCACCCGACTTTTCAACTATACCGTGCGTTGCCGCCAAGTCCAGAATATCGCCAGTTTTGCTGATTCCCTCGTTGTACATTATGTCAAATTCAGCCACGCGGAACGGCGGCGCAATCTTATTTTTCACGACCTTAATTTTCGTGCGGTTACCAATAATATCATCGCCAACTTTAATCTGACCAATTCGACGAATGTCAATTCGCTGCGATGCATAAAACTTCAACGCATTACCGCCAGTTGTCGTTTCAGGATTACCAAACATCACGCCAATTTTCATACGAATCTGATTGATAAAGATCACCGTGGCTTTTGATTTATTGATAATTCCCGTCAATTTACGTAGAGCCTGACTCATCAATCGAGCCTGAAGACCCATATGAGAATCACCCATATCGCCATCAATTTCAGCCTGTGGCGTTAAGGCAGCCACCGAGTCGACTATCACCAAATCCACCGCGTTCGAACGAACCAACGTCTCCGTAATTTCCAATGCTTGTTCGCCGTTATCTGGCTGAGAAACCAACAAATTTTCCGTGTCCACGCCCAAACGCTTAGCGTATGCTGGATCAAGCGCGTGCTCGGCATCAATAAACGCCGCCGTTCCGCCCTGCTTCTGAATTTCTGCAATAGCGTGAAGCGTTAGCGTCGTCTTACCTGAGCTTTCTGGACCATAGATTTCTATGATACGACCCTTTGGATATCCGCCACCAAGCGCCAAATCCAAGCTCAAAGCACCAGAAGGAATTACTTCAACATCGACTTTGTGAGCCTCGCCCAATTTCATAATTGATCCGTCGCCAAACTGCTTAGTGATTTGATCCATCGCTAGACCAAGTGCCTTAAGCTTACCTTCATCAACTTTTTTATCCGATGCCTGACTTGACTTTTTTGGATTTACTGTTTTACTGTCTGATTTTGCCATAGCATTCCCTCCTTAGTTACTTCCTTTATTATACCGATTTGTCGCAAGATTTGCTATAATTACATTCATGAATAAGCGAAACGGTTTTACTATTATTGAACTTTTGGTTGTAGCAACTTTCTTGATTATCATCGCAATCTTAGGTTTCTCACAATATACAAAATTGACCAACGAATCAAACAACGCCAAAAAACGCACCGCGATTAACGCCATGCATTATAGCCTGGAAGAAGGTTTTTACGTTAAAAATGGCTATTACCCAGAGAAGTTAGAAGAAGGTACGCTTCCGACTATGGATCCCGCATTGTTAAAAGATCCGCAAGGTAAGAAAATTGGCGAAAAAGACAGCAGTTATCGCTATGAATCTTCAAATTGTAATGATGGAAAATGTAAGTCGTATAAACTTGTTGCGACGCTTGTCGATGAAGATGACTACGTAAAAGAAAGTCGCCACAAATAATTAGCTAATCATCACAAACAGGACGGCCATTCTTAAAGTCTTCAATGGCATTATTGATTATCGCAATTTGCTTGCGTGGATTTGCCACAAAATGGAATATATATGTCGTTTCTTCGCCCTCGGTGCTGAGACGAATCGTGCCATAATTGAAAAGAGTCTGAATAATTCCAGATTGGAGGAAGCTTGCATCCTCAATACTGCCTAAGCTCACCGTTTGCTCGTGCCGATAAAATAAACTACCCTGAATTTCCTGAATCACACTTTCGTTTGTCATGTAAAAGTGATTCTGCAAATATATCCACAAAGACACCGCACCACCAAGCGCCACTATCCCAATAAGCAACATCGCCACGCCAAACACATCGGTCAGCGAAGGCATCGGCGAGATAATTGCGTCACGAGCAATTGACGGATAAAACATCACAAACACCATGATCATCACCACCAAAAAAACCGAAATTCCTGTTGGAATAAGCATACCAATCGGATGGCGTTTAATATCCAAAATAATATATTCGCCTTCGCTCAAATTGAGATTCGGGTATTGTTGAACTGATTTTTCATGTTTTTGCTTCAGGTCGTCACTAATAGTAAACGGCTTCGGGTCAATATCTCGCGCAACATGTACGACTTGCGGTTCATTAGCATACTGACTACGCAATCGCGGATCAAAATTCTCCCCATCAATAATTTTCGGTCTTGCCGTCACATAAGAATTCGTCTGCGCCACAACCGGAGCTGGACGACCAGTCTGTGGCGGATGATGATATAGTGGTCGACCATCAGCATCATACGCAACAGGCTGCGTTAAATCTTCTGACGAGGATGTTTGTGGATTCATGCCTATATTATAACACGACAGAACTTAAGATAGCCTTGTTTTTTGCCCATGACTGCTCCTAGTTAAGTTTGTCTGGTTTTGTTAAAACACAAAAAGCCGAAGAATACGATAACTATTTTCCCAAATGTCGCTTTGCCTTAATTGTTACTCGACGACCACGCGGTGTGCGCTCAATAAAACCAATTTGCAACAAATATGGTTCATAAAAATCCTCAATTGTCGTCGCCTCGTCACCAGTCAACGCCGCAATTGTTGTTAATCCAACAGGATTATCGCCATAATTTTCCAGAATCGACTGTAATAAATTACGATCAGCCGGATCCAAGCCCAACTCATCTACTTCCAACATTTCCAAAGCATTAGTCGTAGTTTTTACGTCAATTATTCCGTCGCCATTAACGTCGGCGTAATCACGAACTCGCTTAAGAAGTCTATTGGCAATACGTGGCGTCAAGCGCGCTCGCGTCGACAATAAATCCGCCGCTTCATTTCGAATTGACGATTCCAAAATCTTCGCACTACGCGTCACAATTTTCGCAATATCCTCTGGCGTGTAAAATTCCAGGCGATAAATATGACCAAACCTATCGCGTAAAGGCGCCGCCAAACTTCCGGTTCGCGTCGTCGCACCAATCACCGTAAATCGCGGCAAATCCAATCGAATTGATCGCGCTGCCGGACCTTTTCCAATCACAATATCCAGCTTAAAATCTTCCATTGCGGAGTATAAAATCTCCTCTACAGACCGACCCAACCGATGAATCTCATCGATAAACAGAATATCGCCGTCCGACAAATTAGTCAGAATCGACGCCAAATCGCCCGCTTTTTCAATAGCCGGACCACTGGTAATTCGCAGATTCGTGCCCATTTCATTAGCAATCACCGTCGCCATAGTTGTTTTACCAAGCCCCGGCGGACCATATAATAATACGTGGTCCAACGGCTCGCCGCGCTTTTTAGCCGCATCAATCGCCAAGCGCAAATTACGTTTTAATCTTTCCTGACCAACATACTCAGCAAAACTCTGCGGACGCAGACTCACCTCAATTCGCTGCTCTTCAGAATCGTCATCATGCGAACTTGTATCAACTATTCTTTCAATTGCCATAAACTAATTATAACATTTATAGTACAATAGAATTGTCTACATCTAGAACTCAACGTTTCAAACGTATTGTTTACGCATATAATGGGCAGCCGTTATTCGAGCGTAAACTCTACGTTCTAGGTGTAGACAGCCAAATTTAACGGCTGTCCTTTTTATTGGGCGGCACATCTCATAGGAGGGGATGATGAACACAAGCGAGAAAAAACCAATTTTTAAGAAGGTGTGGTTTTGGGTAATTATTGTTATTATTGTGATTGGAGTATCCAGCGCATCGCAACAGAACAAAGCCACTGTCGTCAATACAAACAATAATAACGCTACTTCGGAAAATAAACCAACCGAAAAAACTACTTTCAAAGTTGGTGAAACTATCGCTTTTGACGGCAAGGAGGTGACTGTTAAATCAATTGATCGCGACTGGAAATCAGATAACCAGTTTATTAAGGCTAATGACGGAAAAGAATTCGTTAAAGTGAATGTGTCAATTGTCAACAAATCAGATAGCGAGCTATCATTTAATACGTTCGACTGGAAAATAGAAGATGCGAATGGTGCCATTGAAGGGCCAAGTGGCACAGCCTTCACTGCAAGCGACAACCTAGGGTCTGGCGACCTAGCAGTCAACGGCAAAAAAGAAGGTTCTGTCATATTTGAAGTCGCGAAAGATTCAAAAATTAAAATTCACTACCAGCCTTCATTTTGGTCAAATAAAAAGATAGTCATTGAGCCTTAGAAAATTTACCTATTCTTTAAAAGGGCGCCATCTTAGCGTCCTTTTTTATTTCTTCAGCGCCTCAGTTACTCGCTGAGAAGTTGGCAAATTTATATCAACGTTTTCGAGTGCCTTAGTAGCGTCCGCTAATGTATAGCCCAAAGCCATCAACGCCTCCAAAGCTTCATCGGAAGTGTTTAATTCAGTCTGCAGCGGAGTTTCCGTTCGGCCATAATGAGTCGGCAGACCAACTTTATCGCTCAGATCAACCACTACTCGCTCGGCAGTTTTTTTGCCGACGCCAGTGGCCTTTTGTACAAAGCCGCTGTCAGCGTTAGCAATAGCGTTACGCACTTGCTCGGCATCACCCAAGCTCAAGATAGCCAGCGCGGCCTTTGGACCAACCCCCTGAACCGTGATTAGCATTTCAAATAACTTTTTCGCCGACAGGCTAGAAAACCCGAACAACTCCTCCGACTGTTCGCGCACGTGATGATAAGTGTAAAATTTTACTTCCTGATCTAATATCACCGCGTCAAAATCATTAGTCGCCACGCTAACTTCATATCCAACACCATGAACATCAATAACTAACGAGCCGTTAAACTTCTCAGCAACTTTTCCAAAAACATGTGCAATCATATTTCAATTATACCCGATTCATCGCCGCGTGTGTAATTGCTGCAGCCAAAGCGTCCGCGCAGTCATCTGGCTTCGGAACATCTTTCAAACCCAAATTAAGTCGCACCATTTCCTGAACCTGCTTTTTATCGGCCTTTCCATAGCCGGTCAAAGTTTGCTTTATTTGTAGTGGTGTATATTCTGCAATCGGCATTCCGGCTTTTCGCCCAGTTAACATCGCCACGCCGCGCGCTTCCGCCACAGAAATCGCCGTCGTAACATTGCGCGCAAAAAATAACTTTTCAATCGACATAACATCAGGATTTGTTTCGGCAATAATCTCTGTTAGGCTATCAAAAATATCTTCAAGCCTTTCGTCAATTGGCGTATGTGCCGGCGTCGTCACAACTCCCGCCGTGACCATCTTGAACTTGCCACGAGAAAAATCAATCACACCAAACCCCAAAATTCCCGTTCCCGGGTCAATCCCGATAATTCTCATATCTTTATTATAGCAATTATTTACCGTTAGCGGATTTAATGCTTTCGCGGATTTTTCGTACAATCTGCGAGATTTCCCATCGCCATTGCCATACGCCATAACCGACGGCCAGTAAGCTCACGCCGCCAAACACCCACCAACCCCAAGTAGCACCAGCGACTTGCTTAACTTCAGCGGCCGCCGAACCAACAGTTGGCATATTTGCAGATTTTATTTTTCGGCAACGCTTCGTTTGTGGATTGCGCTCAAATCCCTCCGGACATTCTTTCGCTATATCGTCAGTAGAAGCAATCTTCTTACATCTGCCTGTCGTCGAATTGCGAAACTGACCTTCTGGGCAAGGCTTCAAAGTTTTTGCCGCAGCCGATGCGATAGATCGGCATCTGCCAGTTTCTTCACTACGATAATAGCCGTCTTTACAGGGTGTAATAGTTTTTGTCGCTTCAATCTTTCGACAACGGCGAGTTTCCGGATGACGATATTGACCAACAGGACAAGAGCCCTCAACGGGCGGGGTGACAATTTTCACACATTTGCCCAACGCGTTCCTCTCATAACCACTCTGACAGTCTGGATATTCCTTAAAGATATTAGCAGCGCCTTCAGTAACAGCAAATGTCCGAGTCCACTCATCATCAACCAAACTCCACGAAGCGCCTTTTGGCATACTGCTATATTCAGCGGCGGCATCAATTTTCGAGCCAGCCTCATCCAGTAAATAGACTTTTCCTTTTGTTTTTGGCAATTTCAGATTCGTGTTTTTTATTTTGATCGTTAAAAATTCACCAGGACTTAATTCGATATCACCAATATTTTCACGAACGCCAGCATCGCCAACCGCCAATTTACAGCCTGTCGTAATGACGGTTTTTTCGCCAGAATTGACAATCTCAATGAATTGTTCATCAACATTCGACGCAATTTCATTCAACTTCAAACCTTCGCATTTATTGAGTTCTCTTGGGGGCTTGGAGCCAGGGTTAGACTCTGGCTTTTTGCAGCTGGGACGTGAATATGGTAGAACTTCCTGATTGTTAAGATTTTTACCTGACAAAAAATCAGTGGAATTATTTTTCGAATCAATAATATTTCCATCAATAAAACAGCGCCAAACAATTTTCACGCCGCCTTTAATTGGTGAACCCGCAGACTTTGAATTATTTCCCCAGCCAACAGTATCTGAAACCGACCCGTCCGAGCGCGACAGCACGACCGATCCATCATTTTGAGCCAAACCTAAATTGTTATCAAACTTTATGGCGCCCGCTAACATCTTATCATTCGACAAAACCAAAAATCCGTTCGCCGATATTACTTCATCCTTGAAAATTTTTCCAACGGGTTTAGCGACAGGTCCAGTGTAATACTCTATTTTCCAACCAGCCAAATTAACATCCTGATTCGTCTGATTATAAATCTCAACGTATTTTTTATCCTGACTAATCTTTGAAATTAATATCGGAGCATTTTCTTCTATTCTTCCGCTTGGATTATCTATTTTTGGCGACTCAGATTCGGGGTTTGGCTCAGATTTTAAAGACTCATTGGTAGCAGGATTTTCACTCGGACTATCTGTAGAAGAATTCTCCGTTGGAGCCTCGGGATTTTCACTTGATTGGGAAGGTGAATTGCTATCGATCTGCTCCTTGTCAACAACTGAATCTTTCGCTTCCTCAGCCGATTTAAGACTATTATCGACAGTCTGAGCGTCATCAACTTTCGACTCTTGAGTAACACTTGAAGCGCCTTCCGCCAAAACCAACGGCGACGGCATCATTAGTGCCACGGCTAGTATCATAAGTAGTGTGTTGCGCAAATACTTCATGCTCGCTCCTTGCTTATGGTTAATCATCTTTAGTTTAGCGTACTTTTTGTCAAATTAAAAATCGCCCCAGAAAAGGAGCGATTTCTTAAAGCGATGATTTTATTCCGCTGTGATATCCGCATTTGTATGAACATTCACAACGTCATCCAAATCGTCCAACGCATCAATCATCTTCATCAATTTCTGCGCAGTTTCCATGTCGGCAATTTCTATCGGCGTATTGGCAATATATCGCAACTCCGCATCTTTAACCTTCAAGCCCTGTTCAACCAATTTATTCCGCACACTCGCCAAATCTTTCAACTCCGTATACACGATAATTTCGCCATCTTCCTCGACAGCATCTTCGGCGCCAGCGTCCAAAACCGCTAGCAACAAATCTTCCCCGCTGCCTTCAATAGTGATGACGCCTTTGCGTGTAAATTGGAACATCACACTACCAGCATCAGCAATTCGTCCGCCGTTTTTAACCAACGCAGTTTTTACCTCTGGCAATGTTCGATTGCGATTATCTGTCGCCGTTTCAATAATAACACCCACGCCGCCAGGACCATAACCTTCGTAAGCAATTTCCTCCAAAGCCGCCGCACTCTTATCCGCCACTCTGTCAATTGCTCGCTGGATGTTTGCACTAGGCATATTCGCAGCCTTAGCTTTTTCAATTGCCATCGCCAAACTCGAGTTCAGCGCTGGGTCTGTGCCGCCACGTGCTGCAATAGCAATTTGATTGCCCAATTTCGTAAAAATCGCGCCGCGCTTAGCGTCAACAATCGCTTTTTGTCGGTGAGTTGTAGCCCATTTACTGTGTCCTGACATAATTTCTCCTAAAGTTATTTGCTATTTCAATCTGTTACTATTATACACTACTCCACAATATTTATCTTAGCGAGGTCCAATTTAGTTTGCTTTTTCATCCAAATCATTGCCAAAATTAGCGCCACATATAAAACCGCACATTGCCACAAATTGATACCAACTTCCATTTGAGCCCATTCAAATCCAGCCGTCCAATTGGTGACTTGAATCATATAGCCAAGTAACCACGTCGTCGGAATTGCAATCAACACGCCAATCATCGGCACAAAAACCAGCACGCCCGACATAAACGTCAGTAGCATCGCTAGCGGCACAAACGGCAAAATCAGCATATTCGCGATTAACGCCACATTGCTAATAACACCGAAACTCATCATAAGTAGCGGCAATGTCATAATTTGTGCCGACAAAGTTTCAATTAAAATTTGTCGAAACGCACCCGGCTCTTTATTGCCGAAAAAATAAGAATGTAGAAGCGGCGCCAACATGATCACGCCCGCAAATGAAGCAAAGCTTAATTGCCAGCCCAAATCGCCCCAACCAAATTGTGGATTTATCAATAGCGTGATTGCCGCCGACACAGGAAGTAGAACCAGCGGATGAATTGTCCGACCATAATACCACGCTGCCAAACTCAGTCCCGCCACCAAGCCAGCCCTCGACATACTAGGACTTAATCCAGTCACCGCCATAAAACCAATTATCATAACAGCCGCGCTGAGCATCGCTAAATATTTTGATCGCTTGGCGAATAATCGTCGCGCTAAACGAACTAAAATTGTTAAATTATAGCCGCTCGCCACCACGATATGCGTTAGTCCGGCAATTTTCAAATTGTCACTTAATTCAGTCGGCATAGCACGCCTTAAACCCAGTAAAAATCCCAGCCCTAGCGCAGATTCAGACTCTGGAACGTGAGTGCGAACTCGCCCGGCAAACCAATCGCGAACTCCCACCGCCACATCACCCGGAACGGGTCTTTCGGCGCTAATAATTTTTGCCCGATATACGCTTGCTGAAAAAGCCCCAAATCCCGCCGTCATTTTACCCTTAACCTTCACGATATCACTACGCTTAATTGAGTTTTTATCTGGCGTCGTCACCCAAATTTGTCCCGGCAATTTTTCATTATTCATCTGCAGATTGCCCAGCCTAAGAACCGTTTGGCTATTTTTATCGAGATCAGGATCCTCCAAAACTTGGCCCTGGATAATTGCGACTTTTCCGATTAACGAATCATAAACCTCCACGCCTTTTCTGCTGATTTCACCGCGCCAAAGACCAACCAAAACTCCAGAAATAATTGCTAAAATCACAAAAAATCGCCAGCGCCAAATTGCCACAATTGCAAAAATAGCCAATCCGACCAATAAAAATAATGGATTCGCCGCAAACGACCGCGGTATGTAATGGATGGAAATTACGCCAATTGTTAAACCGAGGCACCACGCCGCCATCATCCAAGAAATATGCAACTTCTTAAATAGCCAACTATTCATACTTAAAGTATATCTGGATCTGAAGCCATAAAAAAGACTCCGCCAAGGGAGTCGATTTCAAATTTGGAGGGTCCACCGGGGCTTGAACCCGGGACACCCTGCTTAAAAGGCAGGTGCTCTAACCAGCTGAGCTATGGACCCATTCGGAATATCCGCTTTTTTCATCCTAGCACAAACCAACACAAAGGTCAATGCTTAGCGAGTTTAGATCCGCCAGTATGTAGTGAAAAAATGTCAATTAGACCACAAACCAAACCAAACGTAGCCACATACCGCCAATTATTCGCGAAAATCTTATACAGCTCCAGCGCCTGTCCGTCTAGTGATATATATTTTCCCAGAGGAGCCACCAATAGCGCTGCTGTCAAAAACGCGATTCCCGCCGCCGAGACAATTCTCTCATGTTTTTTCTGATATCTAGGTCCGCTTAGAAGAAGCATAATTAGCGGAACCAACGTTAAGACTAATCCCGAAATTACACCATTTGGCAATAAACCAGTTTCCAATTTAAAGCCATCCAGCACTCCTGTCAGCCAGCCACCCCACCATTCTGATAGTAAAAATCCCGTCGCCAACGACAACGCCAATGGACCGAATCTTCGAGATGAAACAAATGCAACCGCAAAAACCGTTACTAAAATTGCTCCAAATAAAATTATTACGCTCATTTATCCTCCTCCAAATCAAATTTTACCTGTGACCCAACCGTAACGCTCGCCCGCTTAGCAACTCCTGCCTTAACCTCCAACACGTACTTTGCCGGAACTGGTGGCGCATATTTTTCATGCGGCTCAGCGTCTGGCTTGACGTTATGCTTTACATAGACGACGCGCTTTTTATCATTGATCCAAATCATATCAACCGAAAACTTCATATCTTTCATCCACATTTTATGACGATCGTTATGGTCAAATACGAACAGCATGGCATAATTCTCATCAATCCCCAGTCTTCCAGACAAGCCTTTCCGCTGCGATTCTTCATCATTAGCAATTTCCGCCCGAAGCATCGTCTTATTAAGGTAAATCATTTCCGTTTTTGGCGAAACCGTTCGAAAAGCATAAAAAATTGCCCCACCAATAACCATTAGCATACCGCAGATAAATATCCATTTGATGACAGTCTGAGTTACTGTCGAGTGACGAGGCTCGTCCATAAACCTATTATAACAAGTTTATACTTAAGCGCCGATTTTATCTTTTTTATTACCACGCTTGGCGTTTCGATCGATGTATTCAATTATCTTTCCGGCCACATTTCGGCGAGTAATTTTCTCAATTCCAAACCCTGGACTAGCATTAACTTCCAGCACCAAAGCACCACGGCTTGACCTCATGAAATCGACTCCGGCAACCGTTAATCCCATTGCCTTAGCGGCTTTCACGCACATTTTACGCTCAGAATCTGTCAATTTTATACTGGTTCCTTCGCCGCCCTTGTGCAAATTGCTACGAAAATCATCGTCCAAACTCTGACGCTTCATACTAGCCACCACTTGACTACCAACCACAAACGCACGAATATCGACACCAGCCGACTCTCTAATAAACTCCTGAAGCAGCACGTTTGTACCGTCCGAGTTAGTCAAATAGAACGCCTGCAGAACCGACTTGGCAGCCTTTTTAGTTTCCGCCAGAACCACACCATTTCCGTGCGTACCGCGCGCCAGCTTAATAATCGCCGGCATACCACCAATCTCTTCAATGAGCGAATCAATGTCAGTTGCGTTTCGAGAAAAGACCGTCTTTGGAATCGACACTCCCGCTTTAACTAATAACTGCGTTGAGCGCAATTTGTCCCGCGCCCTAGTAATTGCAATCGAGCGATTCATGAAAAACGCCTTCGGATACATCATCTCCAATTGACGCAAAACCGCCGTTCCATACTTTGTCATATGGCTCGCGATTCGCGGAATCACCACGTCAAAATCACCAATTTCCCTACCTTTGTAGATGACCGTCGGATGCTTTTCGTCAATTGAAACGTAGCAGTTTTTATACTTAATAACCTTGACTTGATGACCGCGTTTTTCAGCCTCTTCTTTCAGGCGAAGCGTCGAATAATTAATGTTGCCGTTAGATAAGATTGCAATTCGCATTATTTTTCTTCACCTTTCTGATGATATTTTTTATAAAATTCGTATGGATTCAATTTTACTTCTTCATTGAGACTAGCAGTTACGGACGGTTTTTTTCTGCGAACATTTTTTCTTGAGACATCCACTAGGAATTTTCCAGAAATCGACCGTCTTCCAATTAACACCGGAAATTCATTCTTCGACCGATCAGATAGATTCATCAACATTTTAATTTTTCGCCCACCAAGTTTTACCCAAAAGTGTGTTCGATAACGAATCTGCTCTTGCCCCATTGCAGAGCGCACTCTGGCTACAGAATAATCAGTTCTCTTAAATATCTTACCATTATAATACGGCGAACCTTCACCAAACAGAGAAAATTTCAGCACTCCATCTTTATCAATGTGAATATTACTCGCCCAAACCGCACTGGAATCGGCGCCCGTATCAATTTTAGCTGGGACTTTTTGCGCTCGCTCGCCGAAGTTCACAAACTCAGTCGACCCAATAATGGATTTTTCTTTCATACGTCAATATTATGGCATAATTTATGATATATATCAAATGTATAACGCCCTACTACATACTTTTTGATTCAAGAATAACATCCCTATGTTTCTTTGAAGTATTCACTTTCCCGGCAAGAAGCAACGATAGTAAAAAGTCATCACCTTTTATAGATTCTAGGTATCTCCAAACTTCTACTGAGCCATTATAATAGCTCAGATCTTTAAATAAAGGCATGTCATTTGTCCCGCGGAAGCTTCGTAGAGTCTGAGTAAAAGCAGTCTTTTTTGCCTTTGCTATCTGCTCATCGTTAATTTCACCTCCATCTTCAACAGAGTCGAGCAGCAACAACCTCCATTTCACTTCAAATGCACCACGAAAATCTTTTTCATCATAATACGCCAATCCGGCAGTTATATAGTGATCAACACCGCGCTCAGCAAACTTTCCGCTCAAAGCCTGCTCCATCACCACGCCCAGCCCTTCCTCGGTGTCATAATAGTCGCTCAATCCAGATTTCAGAGGAAGCACATCAGTCTCTCCACCTGTAATAGACCTCAGCATATGAACACCAATCTCGTGAACTACTAAATTCTCGACCTTTTTGTGAGACCTCATCATACCATTGTCGGGAATAGCTATTCTTTTCTCAGAGGATTTTACATTAACAGAAGTAGCCTTCCCTACAGAAACCGTCCAACCCTCCGCTGCTCCAGCATAACCCTCTGGATCATTAAGTCCATTGAACTCTTCTTCGATAACATCAGTAAATATTTTCTGCAACTCATACGGATCAAATTCTTCTTGCTCATTAGGAATATGACTTAGCATGCCTCCATATAAAGACTCTGCTACACTATGCATCCATTCCACCGTTTCGTCTGATGGACGGAATCTCTCTGGAATATCCATTCCAGGCTTGAAATTAACCATACCGAATAACTCTTTACGCAGTTCATCCGCTTTCCCTGTCAATTTTTTGTTATGAATAGCGTTTAATTTTCCGCCCAACAGAGAACGATAGGTATCTTCGTCCGGCTCACTGTAAGATTCAATGTTTAGATGCCTATACTTCTCAGCAGCGGCTTTCTTTTCCTCTTCTGATTTTGCATTGTTATACTGTTGCGCATAATTAAGTAGCGTCGTCTTCTTTGAGTAATCTGCAATGAACTCTTCGTAAATACCTCTGTGTGATGGCAGTAGGCCAGGATGATTCAGTATCTTATCACCAAGTTCTCGTATCCTTTCTATAGCTTCGTCAAAATCAGCAGAATTGAGCTTTTCATAGTAAAACTGAGGGCTTCTAACCTCCCCAGAAAGAAACCTCTCCTCCTCTTCTTTGCGATTTGATGGATTAAACATCGTAACAATTTTTGGCGACAAATCTGTTAGCTGACCATAAAGGTCCTCTACAGAAGACTGATTCTCAATTGTTTCTATTGTATTAAAGGTCTCCTCTTTATTCATGTTGCATATTATGGCATAAAAACTATCTTTTTGCAATATCTTGCCTTTTGCTTCTTTGAGCTCTCGCTACCACAATTGTCACCGCTACAATGATAGATATACCAGCCAAAATAGCTAATACATAAGTGTATCCCGACAATAGGTATATCAAAGCTAATGTCACACATACGGCACCCCAGGTCGTAATCAGCCGTTTGTTAAGCACCAGCCCCACGACGACTATCGATGAATGCTCTATTAGGAATAATATTTCCATAACGCCGTCTCCTGCTAACGCCAGGATGAGGGTCGGCAGACTAAGCGCAGAGAGAGCCAGTACTAGATGTACTGTCGTAGACTTATGAATATACCCCAACCAACGCCACGACATCACCGCTCCCGAAAGAATTGCCGCTGACCACAAATATGGTATTGTGATAGCGTGAACGGGTAGGGCTAGGTTTTTAATAGTAAATAAAACACCACACAAAATCAGAATCGCACCTGAATCAAAATATAAAATATTCTTTTTAGGAACACCTTCGAACATCAAGGCTATACCGTTAATTATCCACACCAGCGCTGACATAATCACTGGCGCCGCCATAGCGCTAACTGATGTAGCAATAGACAATAAGACTACCGACCAGCCGATGGCACTATAGAACGAAGAGTAATACCAACAACTCGACATCTTTCTGATTCGCGCAGCAATAGCCAAGCCGTAAAACACCACAAAAACAACCAGGGCAACGACTGACATAAATTCGAGTGGGATGGCAAGCCGTTGCGCTATAAGGTAAAGCAACAACACCAGACTCGGATGTGCAGCTATTGCCATTATTCGCCAATCTCGTTTAGCAAGTACCGCCATATAAAGAGCCGCTACAGCTGCTAGCCATCCCAATACCTTGAACGACAAATCATATGTTGCCAGTAGATTAATTATTGGAAGCACTATCGCTGGAACTACAGCAGCACATAGCGTCATATCACTAATAATTGACGATTGCCTATTCATTCGCAACAGCCAGTACAAAGACCCAAAACCAACTAGACTCACCCATGCAGCAATTGCGAGATTGTCATTAAACGGTATATTCAACCAATGCAGGGATAATAAAACAAAGATGATTGTCGTAAGATATGCCCCACCCAAATAAACCTCTCTACGACATCGGTAAAACGCATAGTATAGTGACACCACTAACGGCAGCCAAACTATCGGATGAATTGACGACAACACAACAATGATAGCTACGCCAATAATAGAATATAGAAACAGCTCACGACTTTTGATGGCTGTATTGCTATGACGACGATAAAGCCACTCTACTATTAATAGCGACAACACATTTATCCACGCCATTAAAATAGATATGTTTTCACTAGACATCGCAAAACCTAAAGCTAGCAAAAATACCGACAACATTAAAGAGGTATGGACTCCAACTACAAACTCATAAACTTTTTCGCGCCATACAATCACACTCATAATGCCAGCGCCGATAGCTATCGCGCCCGATAGGCACATCAGGGCTTCCTCTGTCGCATAAGTGGCTATCATCGCTGAAGTAAACATTGCCATTAATAGCCAAGTTGACGCGGCGCCATATACCAAAGCGGCCTGACTTTTACTAATATTCGGACGCTTCAAAATTAGCAATCGGCAAATAACTGGTAGCGGTGTCATAAATAGAAAAATTAGATATTGTACGCGTGGTGCTATAGCTATATCGATATTGAATAGTGTTATACCAATCGGCACCAATAGAATCCCAGATATCACAATCATAACACCGAAGCGGACACGACGTAACAAAAAAAGGATTGCAAGACTAATCGCTGAAATAACACTAATAAAGGTAAAGGCAACCATCATTCGTAGCGAATCTCCAGAACCGATCACGCCAAATAAAGCACTTAGCGACACAACAAAACTAACCCACAATACTATTTCATGATGTCTATCGTACTGTTTCTGAATGTACATTGACGTAACGGACCAGATTATATTTCCAAGCGCCGCTAACCCTAAAATCACACTTACGACCAACTGGTTATCGTCAGATAAATACATTGCGAAACTAGTAGCCATCACCATTAACAATAAGCGAGCTGTTGTCAATTCATAAGTACGCATCTTTTTAGACTTCTCAACAAGAGCAACCGTAAAGTAATATGCAACGCTAGCAAATAACAGTACACTAATATCTAATGTACCCATATATGCCGACGAGCTAAGCGCGATAAACATCGTCATCGGCACGATAAACGGATTCACAACGTTTAGCGGTTCGACGAACTGACGAGGAAAGCGACTAGAAAAATATGCAGCCACAGTCATCAAACATCCAAATAGCAGCATTACAACGTAATACCAGACCAGCTGCGCATGCACAACAGCCGGCAAACTAGTCGTCATCGTAAACATCGATAGTAGCGATACATAAGCAAGAGGTCTACTATTCAATCTCACTGTAGCATCAACACACAAAACAGCACCAATTACAGAGGTAATAAGCCAGCACCATGCGGGGTCAATACCTAAAAGTAAACTCATAGTCCAGCCACCAATTGGTACAGCTGCCAAGGCGGTGCCAATAAGTGCCGTCGACGCAGATTTCAATATTGGCAAGCGAGCATACAATATCTGACCAATAATATAATAAATAAAAATAAACAGCCACACCAACCCAAACCTAAGTTGGATAGATAGATTAATTGCCTGAACCAGAAGCAATATCCCCGCAGTCAGAAGTAGCGATGCCGTATATAGCGCTATATTAATTGTAGTCTTACGGCCCCTCTCCTTTTCCTTGTCATCAATATGTGATGTCCGTTCAATATTATCCTCAACAGGCACAGCAACCGTATTTACTCTCTCTTCAGCCGTGGAAATACTAGTAGAAATTATATTATCGAGATTCTCATTCTTACTGATATTTAACGGCATATTCGCAAACCGCGAAGCGGCGCTTTGATTCTCGGTAATAAGCCTCACTTGACCGTTTTCATTCTCAATTTTTGCACATCCACTTTGTGCATCACGCACGCCATCCCAATATCCCTGCCGATAATCTTCGGAATAATTAGACGACTGACTATTGCCTCTCTGTAATAATTTTATTAGCTTAATTACTACAATAATAACTATTATCAGAAAAATTAATCCCATGCCTTCAATTCCTCTTATGTTAGCTTCAGTATAGCACAGGATTTTTTCTCGACAAATATACTAAGAGAACAGTCCTCGTTTTTTCGCGCCCTTAAATTGCTCCAAAAGCTCCTTCTGCTTTTTGGTCAATTTGGTTGGCGTATCAACAATAACACCCACAATATGCGGACCACGAGATTCACTATGTAAGTGCGGCACGCCATGACCCGACAGCTTGAAATCAGTGCCACTCTGAGTGCCCGCTGGGATTTTCATCGTTATTACGCCATCCACAGTCTCCACATCAATCTCCGTTCCCAGTGCCGCATCAACCATAGAAATATGCTCTTCGCTAAGAATAATATTACCCTCACGAGTAAATTTTTTATGCGCCTTAACGCGAATGTGGACATATAAATCACCTCTACTGCCACCAGCAACTGCTTCGCCACGATCGCGTAGACGAATTGTCGCGCCATCATCAATTCCCGCCGGAATTTTAATAGTGATATCCTGATTCTGTCGGGTCGTGCCTTTTCCTCGACAAACTGAACATTCTTTTTCAGGAATTTTTCCCTTGCCGTGACAAGTTTCACAAACAACCGCCTGCTGAATTTGCCCAAACAGCGAATTCATCGTTCGAGTTTGCTGACCCGCACCCTTACAGGTTGGGCACGTTTTCATTCCAAATCCAGGCTCGGCGCCATCGCCATGGCAATGCTCACATTCAACATCCAGCATTAAACTAATTTTCTTTTCTACACCAAATACTGCGTCCTCAAAACTTAATGTTACACTAGTTTCAACATCACGCCCACGCGAACGACCATTCCCGGCGCCGCCAGCTGCGCCACCGAAGAATTGGCTAAAAATATCACCTAGTCCACCATCACCAAAATCAAAGTGAACGTTTTGACCACCGAATCCACCAAATCCTTCAAACGGATTGCCAGAAAAACCGCCACCAGACGCGCCACCAACGCCAGCATGACCAAATTGATCATAACGCTGTCGCTTCTGTTTATCCTTCAGAACTTCATAGGCTTCGTTAATTTCCTTAAATTTAGCCTCGTCGCCACCCTGTTTGTCAGGATGATATTTAATTGCTAATTTACGAAAAGCCTTTTTTATCTCATCTTCAGAAGCGGTCTTTGGAACGCCCAATATTTCATAATAATCACGCTTGCTCATACCTTATATATTATACGCGTTTAGCACTCTCAGTGCAAGAGTGCTAAGTCCAAAAAAGGCCGCTCTTTTTAT
>JABZJR010000059.1 GCA_015257705.1 Nanosynbacter sp. | reverse complement strand
GTGTTGTGTTGCCGGTGCATTTCGCATCCTTTCTCTCGTAAAAACTTTAGATACAGATGTTAAGGTTCTTTTATCCAGCTAGGCTGGAAATCAAGAAACTCTCGAACATCAGTACCTAGTTGGACTTTACTATTTTATCATAAAAAATGAAAAATGCAATAGTAACACAAAAATCCCGCCAGAATCGACGGGATTTAATTGCCTGAAATATAAAGATTACAGAGAGTTCTCTACTTTAATGCCAGGGCCCATAGTTGTGGCAATTGCAACGCTCTTAACGTAAACGCCCTTTAAGCTGGATGGCTTTTGGGAGTTCAAGCTGGTCAAGAATGCGCGTGCGTTTTCTGACAATTTTTCAGCACCGAATGATACTTTACCGATTGACAAGTGAACGATGGCTTGCTTATCAACGCGATATTCAACTTTTCCGGCTTTCGCTTCAGAAACGGCTTTAGCGACGTCAGTAGCAACAGTGCCAGACTTTGGATTTGGCATCAAACCGCGTGGGCCAAGCAAACGTGCGTATTTACCAAGCTTTGGCATGTACTGTGGAGTTGCGACCAAAATGTCGAAGTTCAATTCTTCCTTATCTAATTGGCTTAGGAATTCTTCGTCACCGATGATGTCGGCGCCAGCTTTTTTAGCGGCAGCGTGCTCTGATTCTGGTGCGAAAACAGCAACTCGAACGTCTTTACCTGTACCGTGCGGCAATGCTACGGTTGAGCGGATGTTTTGGTCGGCTTGGCGTGGGTCAACGCCTAGGCGGATGTGGATTTCAACGCTAGCGTCGAACTTGACTGGGCTGGTTTCAGTAGCCAATTTCAAAGCTTCGTCTAAGCTGTACAATTTGTTCTTTTCAACGTTTTTTGCAGCGTCTTGATATTTCTTACCGCGACGCTCCAAGCGTGGACGAGTAACTGGCTTTGGACCCTTCTTTACGTGAGCTTCGACGTCGTCTGATTGTGGAGTAGTGTCGCCAGCTTCCTTGCGAGCTTCCTTCTCTGCTTTTTCAGCGGCTTCGTCTAGAGCTTTTTGGCTGCGTTTGCCAGATTTAGCGACGGTAGCTTCGCGCTCAGCAACAACGTCTTTGTCTTTGTTGTCGTGAGATTTGCTTGCGTCTGTAGCTTCTGCAATTGCTGCTTCGATTTCAGCGATTGTATTTTTTTCGCTGACTGATAGTTTTAATTCTGCTGCTTTTTCTAGCAACTCGGCTTTCTTTGCCATAAAAATCCTTTCTGTGGTACGAACGGCAATTTGTCATCTTAACAAATCAGCCTCCCAACATTGATTGATAATGTTGAAATTATACCATATTTTCAGAGATTGAGGCAAATGTTTGATAAAATAGTAATTATGGATATAACAATTACAAACATACAAGCAAGGCAAATTTTAGATTCGCGTGGAAATCCGACGGTTGAAGCGGACGTGACTTTGAGTGACGGTTCGTTCGGTCGTGCGGCTGTTCCGTCTGGCGCAAGCACTGGCTCTTTCGAGGCTGTTGAGCTTCGGGATGGCGAGTTGGCGTTCGGCGGTAAAGGCGTGCTTCGTGCGGTCGAAAATGTCAATGGTGAGATTGCGCAGGCTTTGAAGGGTTCTAATCCGTTCGATCAGGCCGCAATTGATGAAAAAATGAAGAGTCTGGATGGTACGCCGAATAAGGCGCGCTTGGGTGCAAATGCGATTTTGGCGGTGTCGCTGGCTGTGGCGAAAGCTGCTGCTAAGTCGCGTGGCGTGGAGTTGTATCAATATGTCAATAGCTTGGCTGGAAATCCTGCAATGTGTCTGCCAATGCCGATGATCAACGTGATGAACGGCGGTCAGCATGCGTTGGGCGCGACTGATTTTCAGGAATATATGATTATTCCAACTAGCGCGGCAACTTTTGCGGACGCAGTTCGAATGAGCGCGGAAGTTTTTCACGCGTTGGCAAAAATCCTGAAAGATGAAGGCTATCCTACGACGGTTGGCGATGAGGGCGGTTACGCTCCTCGTGTCAGGAATGGTAATATGGAGCCTATTTTGTTGCTATCTCGCGCCATCGAGCAGGCTGGCTATAAATTAGGCGTGGACTTTGGTTTTGCGTTGGACGTTGCAGCGAGCGAACTTTATAAGGACGGCAAATATAACTTGGCGACCGAACACCGAATTCTGTCGGCTGACGAAATGATTCGCACGTATAAAGCTCTGTTGGAGCGTGTCCCTGTTCTCTCGATTGAAGATGGATTGAACGAAGAAGCTTGGGAAGATTGGGAGAAAATGACGGCTGATTTGGGCAATTTTGCGCAATTGGTTGGCGACGATCTTTTGGTGACGAATGTCGAGCGATTGAAGCGCGGAATTGAAGAAAAGGCTGGCAATGCGATCTTAATCAAGCCGAACCAAATTGGCACATTGACTGAAACGATTCAGGCTGTTTTGATGGCGAAGAACGCTGGCTGGAATACAGTGATGAGCCACCGATCTGGCGAGACGGAGGATGTAACGATTTCTCACTTGGCGGTCGGTTTGGGCACGGGTCAAATTAAGACTGGCTCGATGTCGCGTTCAGAGCGAATTGCCAAGTATAACGAGCTGCTGAGAATTGCGGAAAAGCGCCCAGATTTGGAGATTGCGCATCCGTTCGTGAAGTAACTCGCGCAAAAAGACTTCCCCGTAATTCAGAGGAAGTCTTTTTTATTTGGCGATTTTTTGAGGGCTATCTTCTTAAAAACTCAATTTCCCCGCCCTCGTTGATTCGGACAATTTGCGACGGTTGAGCGTCGGCGACTTCTCCAGAATCGACATAAATCGGCACTAATTTATGAAAGTAATTTATCGCTTCGGTGACGTTCTTTGCCGGTTCTTCTCCTGATGGATTTGCACTGGGCGCGACCAAAAGACCGACGGTTCGAATTAATTCTGCTAATGGAGATTCTGGCACGACTCTGAATGCTAATGTTCCGCCATTTCTCGGAAGATGTGGTAGAAAAATAGGACTCACTTTGGTGACGATTGTTGTTGGTCTATTTTTGGAGATTTCTTGATATTTGCATTTGATCGACGGCGTGAGATTGGGAATATCGTCAATATTTGCAACCAAAATAATGACCGGATTATTCAAAGGGCGTCGCTTAACTTCGTATAATTTCTCGACGGCTTTTTTTGAATTGGCAGCGGCTAATATTCCGTAAATCGTATCGGTTTTAGCAATTATCAATTGCTCATTTTTAAGCGCGGAGATTACGCTGTCATCTAAAATATTCTTCACAATCATTTATTTTACCATAAAATAACCCCGAGAAGTCCGGGGCTATTTGCTAAAAGTTCTATAGATTAGTCGACGACTTCAACACCCATTGAGCGTGCTGATCCGGCGATAACTTTCATTGCGCCTTCGATGTCGATTGCGTTCAATTGGTCTTTTTTCGCCTCAGCGATTTCTTGCAATTGTGCGCGAGTAATCTTACCAACCTTGTCTGAGTGTGGCTTGCCGCTACCCTTTTGGATTCCAGCTTTTTCACGAATCATATCGTCAACTGGCTGACCAAGTGAGTTCCAGGTAAATGTTCGGTCTTCGTAAACTTGAATGTGAACAATTACATCCTTACCCATCATGTCTTTTGTAGCGTCATTGAATGGATTGATGAAGTCCATCATGTTTAGTCCCCACTGACCAAGCGTTGATCCCACTGGAGGACCTGCTGTTGCTCGACCGGCTGGAATACGTAATTTCAAATTACCAATAATTTTCTTTGCCATAGTTCTTCCTTATAGTTTGTAGTGCGTAACTCGAATATTATATCGAAAAATGCTTAAAATTGCAAGCTAAACTTTTTTAACCTGCAGGGCGTCCAACTCGACTGGAGTGTCACGACCAAACATGCTGACCATAACCTTCAAAGTGCCCTTAGACGCGTCAATTTCGCTCACGGCGCCGTCAAAGCCCTTGAACGGACCGTCGATAATTGAAACAACTTCGCCCTCTGAGAGGTCAATCTGATGCTTTGGCTCCTCAACGCCCATTCGCTTCTTAATCTTCGCAATTTCTTTTTCAGAAACTGGAGTTGGCGTAGTGTCGGCACCCACAAATCCTGTAACGCCTGGCGTGTTGCGGATGATGTACCAAGTTTCGTCAGTCAATTTCATCTCAACCAAGACATAACCCTGGAAGATCTTAGCTTCAACAATTTTACGCTTACCGTTGCGAATCTGGATCTGCTTTTCCTTTGGCACGATAACGTCAAAAATCTTATCGGCCATATCAACGCCGTTGATTCGTTGGCGAATTGATTCAGCAACTTTTTCTTCGTAGCCAGAATAGGTATGAATTGCATACCATTGCTTACTGTCGTCATATCGTTTTGAACTCATAATATCTCCTCT
>JABZJR010000058.1 GCA_015257705.1 Nanosynbacter sp. | reverse complement strand
GAGTATGGGCGCAATTGGCGCGTTCGGTGAGCGTTACGGTGATGAGGTTAAGGTTTATTCTATTGGTAAAGATGATAATATCGTTAGCTTTGAAGTTTGCGGCGGCCCACACGTCGAACACACTGGAGTTTTGGCTGAAGATGGCAAGAGATTCAAAATCACCAAAGAAGAATCTAGTTCGGCTGGAATTCGTCGAATCAAGGCTGTTTTAAGATAGATAATTAACTGTTGCTCTAAAATCACAAGCGTTATATAATATTTCTTATATGGCATTGAAAGACATGTTAAAGAAGTCTGATAAAGATAGTCGAGAACTATTGGTTAGCTTAGATATTGGTACGGAAGTGGTTAAGGCGTTGATCGCTGAAGTTGAAGACGACGAGCTGAAGATTATTGGTGTTGGTCGAAAACAGCAGGAAATGGGTGATATGCACAGCGGTGCAATTGCTGATATTGCTGGGGTTGTGGCGAATTGCGAAGAGGCTCTGTCTGAGGCTGAGGATCAAGCTGGCGTTCAGGGTAAGCGGGTTGTTATTGGCATCGCGGGCGAATTAGTTAAGGGCGTTACGAACACTATTCGCTATCGCAGGCCGCAGCCGAATAAGCCATTAGACATTGCCGAGATGGAGTTCATCATTGAGAAAGTTCAGGAGCGTGCCCAGGGAAAAGCTCAGGCTCAAATTGCGCTGGAAACTGGCAATGAAGATGTTGAAGTGAAGCTGGTTAACTCGGCGTTGGTGAGTATTCATATTGACGGATATAAAGTTTCGAATCCGATTAGTTTTCAGGGGCGAGATGTGGCGGTGCAGATTTACACGGCGTTTGCTCCGATGGTTCATATCGGCGCGCTGGAGAAGGTTGCGGATGAGCTTGCGCTGGATTTGGTGGCTGTGGCTGCTGAGCCATTTGCGGTGAGTAGGAGCGTTTTGGGATCGGATACGGATAGCAATTTCACGGCGATTCTAGCGGACATTGGTGGTGGCACGACAGATATTGCAGTTGTTAATGACGGCGGAGTCGAAGGCACGAAGATGTTTGGCATTGGTGGACGAAGTTTCACTAGAACTATTGCGGCTGACCTGGATTTAAGCTTCAAAGATGCAGAAAAGTTGAAGCTGAATATTGATAATGAGAATTTGAAACCTAGCGTAAAGAAAAAAGTTGACGCGGCGATCGACAAGACTTTAGAAGTTTGGCTATCAGGTGTTGAATTGGCGCTGAGCGATTTTGATAATGTCGATTATTTGCCGAATAGAATTTTACTGTGCGGCGGCGGATCGAGCTTGCAGAAAATTACTGAAGCTCTGAAAACTCGACGCTGGCCAGAAGACCTGCCTTTTACTAAGAAACCAGTAGTTCAATACATCAATCCAAGTGATATTACGGGAATAGTTGACGAAACCGGAGATATTAGTGATCACACATTTGTAACTGCAATGGGCTTGTTGCGAGTTGGATATGATACAATTATCGGTAGTCAAGACGGTAATAGTTTAGTTGAAAAAGTAAATAGGTTGTTAAAGATTTAAAATGAATAAAGACGTTATTTATATCGATGTAGAAGACGACATTACGACGATAATTAGTAAGATTAAGGCGTCGAAAGAGAGAATTATTGCGTTAGTGCCGCCTCGAAGAATTGGCGTTTTGCAGAGTGCAGTCAATATTCGATTACTAGCTCGGGCGGCAACTTCGGCAGATAAGAGAATTGTATTAATCACGAATGATTCGGTTTTGGCTGGATTGGCGGCAACGGCGAAAATTCCTATTGCAAAAACACTTCAGAGCAAGCCAGAAATTGCAGAGATTCCATTTCTGAAAGTTGATGACGACAATGATGTGATTGATGGCGGTAAGCTGGCGGTTGGAGATATGGCGGATTCCGCGAAAAGATCAAAGAAATCCGATGAAGACTCTGCTGTAGATAATGTTATAGCTGACGCAAACAAGAAGGAATCTAAGGGGTTGGACTCTCTGAAAAAGATGGTTAAAAAACCGAAAGTCCCTGATTTTAATACATTCCGTAAGAAGTTCTTATTGATAGGCGGTGGTGCATTACTTTTGATTGTATTTTTGGTTTGGGCAATTTGGTTCGCGCCACATGCCACGGTCGTTATTTCGGCAAAGACTACTAGTATGACAGTCAGTGATACCGTCAGCTTGAATGAAACAGCCGCTACAAGCGCAAAATCTAATGTCATTAAGTCTGTAAAGAAAGAATTAGCAAAGGAAGTTAGCGTTGAATTTTCTGCTACGGGCAAAAAGAATGTTGGAGAAAAGGCGACCGGAGTAGTTGTCTTCAGCAACTCGTCGTCAAGTAGTGTGACTATTTCAGCTGGCACAATCTTGAAAAATAGTGGACTGTCTTATACTTTGAATTCTTCTGTGACTGTTCCAGGGGCTACGTTGGGTTGGAGCTGTCCAGGATATAAGTGTCCGGGATCTGCTTCTGGGGCTATTACGGCTAGTGAGGGCGGATCTCAGTATAATGCAGCCACTGGCAGTATGAGTATTTCGGTTGATGATATTTCTGCGTCGCTACGGTCTGCTACTAGTGGCGGCACCGATAAAACTGCAACGGTTGTGACGGCTAGTGATATAGAATCGGCAAAAAGCAAGCTGAGTGAAAAGAAGATTGATGGATTAAAAGAGCAATTGTTGTCATCATTCGGCGATTCGGCAACGGTTATAACGGAAAGCTACGTTGAAAATCGATCAGATCCTAGCTCAAGTGTAGCGGTAGATGGCGAAGCGACTGGAGCCGTAACTCTGAAATCAACAATTACCGCCAGCGCGTTGGCTATTGATAAGAATGAGCTAAAAAACTTTGTGGAAGCAAAGCTTAAAGAGGAGATTTCTGGCAAGAAATCGCAGAGAATTTATGACAATGGAGTAAGCAAGGTTGCGTTCTCGCAATTTTCTAAGGCGCATAATACGCAGACTGTGCGCTTAACTACGAATGGCAAGGTTGGCCCAGATATTAAAGAAGCGAACGTAAAGGATCAAGCCAAAGGCAAGAGCTACGGAGAGGTTCAGTCTGCTATTGAATCTATCGAAGGTGTTGAGGATGTCGATGTTAAATTCTCGCCATTCTGGGTTAAATCTGTTCCAAAAGATATCAATAAGATTAATGTCGAATTTAAGATAAAAGATGTCAAGTAAAAATTTTTTAGCGCTGGATGTTGGATCGCGGCGAATCGGTTTGGCCATGGCGGATTCGCAAGTGAAGATCGCTGTGCCGTTTGGCTGGTTGGAGAATAATGAAAATATTGTCCAGGAAATAACAGAGCTGGTATTGAGGCACGATATCGATACGATCGTAGTGGGCTATCCGCGAAATCAATCCGGTGAACCAACGAAGCAGACGGAATTTGTAGAAGAATTTGTTAAGCAATTTGAGGACATTGAGCTTGATACGGAGATTGTTTTTCAAGATGAATCTTTAACGAGCGTGCAGGCTGAGCAGAGATTGGGAAATAAAATTAAGGATAAGGGCGAGATTGATGCGGAGGCTGCTAGCATAATTTTGCAGGATTTTTTGGAGGAGAATTATGAAAATTCGTAAACAGCGTATTTGGCTATTAGTGTTGTCAATAGTTGTGGCTATCGCTGGAATCGGCGCTCTCGGGGCAACAGTGTGGTATAAGCAGATGCTTTCTCCTGTCGATGTAACTAGTCAGCAAACCTTCAGAATTAATATTAAAGAAGGTATGGGATCTAGTGATATTGCCAAAACTTTAGAGGATAATAAGGTTATTAAAAACTCTTTGGCGTTTTCTATTTACACGAGGATCCATAATTCGGCGAGCAAGTTTAAGGCTGGCGTTTATTCTGTAAAAGCTTCACAATCTGTCGATGAGATAATTAATCATTTGACTAGCGGTAAAACTGATGAGATTGCTATAACATTTTATCCTGGATCGACTTTGAATAAAAAAATGAAGAATTCTGACGGCAGAGAGGTCGAATCTGTGCTACTTAAGGCGGGATTCTCGGATGATCAGATAAAAAAGGCATTTACTGCTAAGTATAACAGTCCAGTTTTTGTGGGTAGACCGGAAAATGCTGGGCTTGAGGGGTATATTTACGGTGAAACATTCTATATTTCCCCAGACGAAACTGCAGAACAGGTTTTGCAGCGCTCAATTGATCATCTGGAGAAAATTGTTAAGAAATATAATTTGGAGGAGAAATTTAAAGCTCGTGGGCTGACCTTATATCAGGGGATAACACTTGCATCGATTATTCAGCGTGAATCGATTGGCTGTGGGTCTGGCGGGGAAACTTGCGAGGATCAGCGTAAGATTGCTAGCGTATTTTACAATCGCCTGAAAGCCAATATGCCGTTGGGCTCTGATGTAACATATCAATATATTGCTGACAAAACAGGGG
>JABZJR010000057.1 GCA_015257705.1 Nanosynbacter sp. | reverse complement strand
GAAAGAAGTTATGTATCCGACGGATGATCAATCAAACGGTCGAGTGGGCATGCCGGTATCAGATCAGCGCCGATCTCTCACGCCGCCAACTCGCGACTCAGCAGCCTCACGAAATGCCGCTGCCGATGTTATTCGTGGGCAACTTGACGCTATTTATTCCAGATCAGAAGAACAGAATTCCGCACCAGAAAAACCTCAGGCGCAACCATTTTCCGCTCAATTACAGCCAAAACCCGAAGTCAGGTCAGAACAGCCTAAGGCACAAATAGTCAAACCTCAGCAAGCTCCAACAACGCCACAGCCAGAGCTGAAAAAAGACTCTGCTAATCACGCTATGCGGACGACGCCAATTGCCCAAACCCAGATTCAGCCAAATCCACAAATTAGCAATTCCGCACCCGCAAACCAAGCCGCTCAAACTCAAAATTCAACCATCCACACTCAAGTTTCAGCCGACCAATGGAAGCAATACCACAGCGCTTGGCAGAAATATTATCAGATGTATTATGAGCGTTACTACGCCGGCGACATTGCGGCAAAAAACCGTGAAATTTCTCGATTGACGAAGGAAAATCAGAATATCACGCCAGTAATCAGCGAAGACGAACCTCTGGACCCACAAAAAGCAGCCATAAAAGAACTTCGCAGTCAAATTCAGCAAAAGGTTCGCGACTCCGCAAATAAGGTGAAAAAATCCCGACATTTTGTTCCAGCGATTGCTGGATTATCGGTGCTGTTAGTCTTCATGTTTTTGCAATATAACCGCGTTATTTTCGGCGCGGTCGCAGCCTATACAACACCTGGCGCAATTAACCCGCAAAACATCATCGTTGACGCCTCCACTGACGTAACTGTCGGACCTGAACCTAGGATTATCATCCCAAAGATTAACGTTGACGCGCCGGTCATTTACGGCGCCGCCAGCGACACAAAATCGCAATCAAAAGCCATGGAGAAGGGAGTGGCTCACTTTTCAATTCCTGGCGCCAGCGCCGTGCCAGGCGAAGTCGGAAATGCCGTATTTGCCGCACACTCCAGTAACGATGCTTTTGCTGGTGGCGATTATAAATTCGTCTTTGCTCAGAATGAAAAGTTGGTCAAGGGCGATATTACTTACATGAATTACAACGGGAAACGCTACACTTATAAAATAACCTCAACAGAAGTTGTAATGCCTACCGAAGTTTCAAAAGTTCAGATTAACACAGATAAGCCAATGCTGACACTTGTAAGTTGTGTGCCTTTAGGAACCGCAGAAAAACGACTTCTTATCTTTGCGGAACAAATCAGCCCAGACCCAAGCAAAGCTACTGCGACGTCAGAATCCAGCTCAAATCAGCAGCAAAGCAACAACTCAAATATCCCAGGAAAACCCGAGCCGACTTTGCTTGAGAAGTTATTCGGCGGTCGATAAACTAGCTATTTAATTAAATAGCCCAACAGAACCATTGTCCATATTCATTTTACTCAGGACAATTTTTCCAGAAGCGTTGGTCGTCAATCCGTAAACGTATCGCTGGTTCGAAGACAAAACAGAATCCAAACCAGGCTTAACACTTATCAACGTATGAGCGTTCGTGCCGTCAAACTCACGAATCTCCATTTTTCCCGACGCAGAAACGCTACGGATATAGAAATTGTCAAGCCACTTTACTTCCTGCGCCACACCGATATTAAACGCGCTCGACAATTCTTTACGCTCCAAATCATAAGTCTGCAATGTCGCACCGCTTTGCGCCACGATAAATCGCCCAGCATTGTCCATCGTTATGTCCGTAATCGCATTATCAGTCTTAATAATCTTCGCCGTTTTTAAGAACTCTTCTTGGCGGTCCTTAGAGTCTGAAATGTCGCCTCTGTAAATTGTCATATTTTTGCCATCAGTCAAGACCACGGTGTCTTTATTGAAATAGCGAGAAATTCGAATTACCGGGGTAGAATCAGTAGCAAAAGTGCCGATCACAAACGGCTCTTTCCAATCTCGCTTCCAAATTCCTGCCACTTTTTTACCGTCAACAGTAGCCGCATAAGATAGACGATCGTCGCCGTAAAGCTTGAAAGATTCGACGCCAGTCAAGATTGGGCTGGAAATTGTCGAGCTATCAAGATCAACTCGCCTCAATTCGCCAGTTTCCTGCAGAGCGTAAGCTGTGTGTGCGCCAGTTCCCGCAAAGCCGATTTGCTTAATGCCAAAACCAGTCATCGCTGTTACGTCAATAATTTTCTCTGGATTTTCTCTATCAAAAACCAACCACTGCACGCCCGTAGCATTATTTTCTGCCGGATACGAATGCTTCACTAGCGCGTAACGAGAATCGCGGTCCCACTCCGACACGGTAAACGTATGATTGTCAGAAGACAGGGAATAGCCAGTCAAAACGCTCGTACTTAACGCATGCTCCGTGAACTTTTCCTTATCTTTGTTCGTGTCGCGAATGTCGCCAATTGTCAAAATCGGAGTTTTATCTTTAACGCCAAATCCCATCAAGAAATTACCAGCTGGCGACAGAGAAACAGACTGTAAGGAGTCAAACGTTTTTACCTCGGTGGTTTCGCGTTTCGTCGGAATCAGTCTGGCGTAATTCAAATTCGTAACGGTATCAGATTTAATATTCAACGTTTTTTGCCATGGTTCGTATTTATCCAATTTCATCGAAAAAGTGTGCTTACCAGGAAGAACAGTGCTTTTCGTCGGAGTGCGGCGCAGCTCCATATCGTCAACATAAACCAGCGCCCCGCCAGGATGTGATTCGTATTGGACAAGTCCAGTTTGTTGCAATTCTTTCGTGTTTGGATCAAACGTATAGCCGAGCATTCTAAACGTCAAAAACGTAAGAAGAATTATAAGTGATAATGTCATCAGCGTGTACACAAAGGTCCGCCGCGCGAGCTCTTTAGTGCGATTCTTTTTCTGGTACATAATTACGAAAATTATAACATATTTTTATACTTGAAAAAACCTTAGGCGATTTGTACTATAATATATAGGAATAAACATTAGGGGGATTAATGGCAAGTAAAAACTACGTGGTTATCAATGGACGAGCTTACAACACTATTACCGGAATGGTAATGGATAATATTGACGTGAAAGAAACTGAGATAAAAAAAGAACAATTAATCAGTAGGCGTGGTACATCTGTATCAAATATTCACGCCGCACATGTTCAGAAATCCAGTACATTGAATCGCCGGCACGTTAAAATGCCGCAGCGTACGCCATTGGCTGCCAAACCCCAGAAAGCTCGCGTCGACGTGAAGCAACATGTCGCTGTGAAGAAGTTTTCTACGCCAATTGTCAGCAAGCCAACTCCTCAGAAAATTGCTATTAACCGCCCAGCCGAAGCTCACCCCGTTATTCGTCGCGCTAAACAAAGACCTCTTAGCGTTAACACTAAATTGCGAAAAGAGCGCCAGCCTCTGGCCATGAATAACAATCCGCTTGTCGCCGTCGCTCCGCAAAAAATAGAAAAGCCAGTCGCAAAAACCGCTCATCAATTGAAAAATGAAGCAATTGAGAAAGCTTTGTCGAATGAGATTATCAGCAATAAAAAATCTCGCCGACGCCAGAAAAAGGGCGGTGCCTTGCGTTGGTTGAATACGTTTTCTGTTGGTTTTGCAGTGATGCTACTCGGTGGCTATTTAACATACCTGAGCATGCCAAATATCTCCATAAAAATGGCAGCCGTTCAATCAGGAATTGATGCCAAATATCCAGGCTACAAGCCAGACGGCTACGCGCTGAACGGACCTATCAAATTCAAATCGGGCGAGGTTTCTATGAAATACGCCTACGCCGACGGAAGCTCAGGGTACACCATAACCCAGCAAAAAAGCGGCTGGAATTCGTCGGCAGTGAAAGAATTTTTCTCTGAAAAGCACAAAAACCCGAACACCACAATGATTGACGGATTGACAATTTACAGCGGCGGGAAAGAAGCGGCTTGGGTGAACGGCGGGATTTTATACCAAATCAGTGGCGACGCGAACCTCTCAAGCAGCCAAATTGAAAAAATCGCTACTAGCCTGTAACTCACCAGATAACGTGCTATAATTTACTCATGACTATTAGAACTCGTTTTGCGCCAAGTCCGACTGGCTATATTCACTTAGGCAACGTTCGTACCGCGCTATACACATACCTTGTTGCCAGAGCGCATCAGGGAGATTTTATCTTACGCATTGAAGACACAGACCAAGCTCGGTTCGTTGAAGGCGCGGAAGAAATGATTTTGGAAACCTTAAATTGGCTAGGACTGAATTGGGACGAGGGACCAACTCTTAACAATCCAAAAGAAGAGTCTGGCAATTTTGGTCCATATCACCAAACAGATCGCCGTGATATTTACATAAAATGGGCGAAGAAAATGATTAGCGAAGGACTAGCTTACGCTGATCCGTACAC
>JABZJR010000056.1 GCA_015257705.1 Nanosynbacter sp. | reverse complement strand
GTCCAGACCTTTTCAAAGCCAAACTTCTGTCTCAGCTGGTTCGAATATTGAGCCACTATATCTCGTAAAATCGTACCGCGAGGAGTAAACAAAGGTAAACCAATCCCTACCAGAGGAGAGGTCGTATATAGATCAAGCTCCTTACCTAACTTGCGATGATCTCGCTGTTTTGCAATTTCCAACCTATTAAGATATTCATCCAACTCTTCCTGCGTAGCAAATGCTACACCATATATTCGCTGCATTTGTGGATTATTCTCATTGCCTCGCCAATATGCTCCAGCTGTCTTAGTAAGCTTAAATGCGCCAACTTTTCCAGTGCTATCCACATGCCCACCTCTACACAAATCAGTGTAATCACCCTGAGAATATAAAGAAACAGTCTCGACTTTACTATCGCCATCAGGCACAGATCCCATTTTTTCTCCAGCCAATTCACTAGCAACCGTAGTACCAGATCTCTTAAGATCGTTCAGTAGTTCTATCTTAAATGACTGATCTCCACTTATAGCCCAATCAATAGCCTCTTCTACCGACACATCGCGCCTCTCAAACGGATAATTAGCCACTACGATCTTTCGCATCTCCTCTTCTATCTTCGGAAGATCTGCTTCAGAAATTGTCCCATTGTCAAGATAAACATCATAATAAAAACCATTATCGATAGCCGGTCCCACGCCAAACTTCGCCTGAGGCCATAAATGCTGAATAGCCTGTGCCATAATGTGCGCTAGGCTGTGTCTCATAGATTTTAGTTCTTCTTCACTCATACCAATATTATACCACGCTCCTTGATAGTAGGCATCTGTTATGATAATATTACTATATCTGGGCGATTAGCTCATTTGGCTAGAGCGCTTCATTGACGTTGAAGAGGTGAGAGGTTCGAATCCTCTATTGCCCACCAGATACGATACATAAGCCTCGTCGATAGTAGACGGGGCTTTTTATAAGTAGAATTAGTTAATGCAACGAAAAACGATCAAACCTACATGTTTTCCGTGTGTACCTTGACTTTATTCAATAAGTATGTTAGAATTTAAAGTATGAGTAAACATGACTCACCTCGTTTAGACACAAAAAAGCCACAACATTGTTCTTTATTGAGCAAGGCAAAAATTCACTACGAATATAACAAGAAGATCAACGAAGAAAGATCTATACTTAATTAAGCTCCCAGATTTACAAAGCAATCGCCTCTATAACGAGGCGATTTTTATTTTACACAGCACTTTTCCACTGGATTTTTTTATAGTTGTATGTCAATATATTGATATGATATGCATAAAATGTTTTCACGAAAAAACCCACGTAACAAATTCTCGTCAAAATAAAAAATACCCAATAACCTGGCGTAGACATACATGCAACCAATGCGGGTGCTCTTTTACAACCTACGAAAAGCCCGCGATTTCCCTCGTTGTCACATCACAAGATGGCGAGAAAAATAATTTTTCTATAGGAAAACTGATACTTAGTATTGCGCGAAGTTTTAATCATAACGAAAAATTGGCAGGTTCATATAGCTACGACTTGGCCAATACTATACAAGATAAGTTGATACTTTCACAAAACAAACCCACTATATCATCACAACACATCGCCGAAATAACCCACTCAACATTACAGAATTTCGACCAAATAGCCGCACTGCAATACGCAGCACAACATGATCTTATTATTCCCCAGAGGAAGAGGCGTCGTGGTCGCCCTTCTTTTTCTTATTCTGAGCACGGCTCTGATCATTCATCTCTACAGTAGTCTTCTCTGTCACGTCAAACTTATCAAGATATTTACCAAGCAAAAGATGGGTCTGGGCATTATATGAAGCCATTGAGCTGTATACTATAGCAATTACAGGCATCAGAGCCCATTGCAGGACCATTAATATATTCCTACTCTTTTTATATCTTTCTGGGCGCGGAGGCAGAAGTTTAAATGATACGAAAATTGAAACCAGAATGCCTACCATAGCTATCTGTTGTATTAAGCTAACCGTATCCGGCAGTTGATGTGCGGCAACACTACGAGCAGCCTCACCATTCAGCACAAGCGGCGCCCACCCGCCAAAAGCAACAATTAGGGCAATACAGGCCTGCGTTACATGTCCATCTAACAACCTTATAAACCTGGCTAGACTAGGCCAAAATTTTACTGTTCTATTTTTATTGAATACGTTATTGCCAACGTATGCCACATCTGAAGCCCCGTAGCTCCAACGACGCAACTGAACAAACTGCGCCTTCAGTGTCTTTTTATATCCATTAGACAATACCGCATCCTGATAAATCGGTACAAAAATTGGAACAACTTCGTAATTACCATCAAAATAGAAATAGCTCCTCCAATACTGATGACCATCTTCAACAATTGTTCGCGTACTCCAAAAGTTCATCTCAACGAGAGCATTCATGGGTTGCGAATGTGACGCAAAGTTACGCAAAGAATATGGGCGCATGGAGCTAATAATGTTCCAGAATGAATTCCCTGTTGCCACTACTCGCATTGGCGCAGGAACATCCCATATATTATTAGTAAACAAGCATATAGGCTGAAACGATAAATGCTTTCTATCTTCATGAGTAATATACTCATATGTCACATAATCAAAGTAATACTTATGCGGCTTATTATCACAGTCCATTGTTGTAACAATAACATCAGAAAAAGCTATTTCTTCCTGTTGTAAATATTGCTCCAGCCACTTGCCTGCATACGTGATATTTCCACCCTTACCAACTACCTCATTTGGTAGATCTTTTGGATGTTTTACAATATGGAAAGAATGAAAGTACTTGCCGTATTTCTTTTTCAGTATTTTAGCTGTTGTATCAATATCAACACCGCCACGCTCTTCGTATGCAAAAACCACAATCAGACGCTTCTTATCATATGTTGTATCTAAAACTGACTTGAGAGCAGGCTCAATAACCTCTATACTCTCGTTATATGCAGGCATAATAAGAGCGTTGTAAATATTACTAGGCTTAGGATAGTACCCATCTTCCGCAGCAGACATAAATCTTAGATTGTCTACATGTTGTTGATATAACAACTCTTTAGATTGATTATCTCTCAGCCTAGAGTATGCTTCTTTCGGATCTTCCAAATCAGATAACCACTTATTCCAGTCGACTCTCGACGCTTTTTCCATATTACTATAACCACTAATTACCCTATAGCTAATTGCTATGGCTTTCACAAACGCGGCTAGGATTATAGACAGTAAATAAATTGACGCCAGAACAGGACTTAAAATAGACAAAACGATTAAAAGAACAATAGCCCCGTAGCTTAATAATCCAGGAAGCATCTCAAGAAAACGATATTTTTTTGTTCGTTTACCAAGTGGGATTTCAATGTCCATGTATTATCCTATCGATGCAATTTTAATTATAGAATAGGCTAAAATAGCTAAAATAGCTAAAATACCCAACGTCAACCACAAAAGAAATATAGCCAAGCTTCGTTTCTCTAGTGAAATTAACTTGACACTTAGCGCAGAGTGACCAAAAACTATCATAAACGCCAAAGCAAAATAACTAAATAAACTAGACCAGTGGCTCCTATAAAAATTCGCATCACCATAAGTAGTGTAGCGCGTAATAACCTGAGCCTCGCTATGTTTTATTGATGATCCTAAAAATATAGATATAACAATAGCTACAACAACGTTAACGATCAAAAGAGTTGCCACAGTCCTGTCGCTAAAAACAATTTTTATCGATTTCTTTACAGTATCTTTCATAAAATGGAGCCGTTGACTGGGCTTGAACCAGCGACCTGCTCGTTACGAATGAGCTGCTCTACCAACTGAGCTACAACGGCAAACTCCTTAGGAAATTATAGCAAAAATGGGAGCTTTTTCAAACTAGATCGATTATTTATCGATAGAAATGAAATATTTTACTTTATTGTTATTTTTCAGATAGTTAAACTGGTTATTGAACTCAGTCAACGGGACTTTTACATAAGAGTAATTTACGGTGTTACCTTCAATATTATTAAGTGTCACAAAATAATATCCGTCACCCGAAAGAGTCTTTATAGGACCTGAGATTTTGCCCTTTGTTAATGACATAGCCGCTTTCGTTAGACCTCCATCAGAATTATCCGTAGAAACGGATAGATCAAATACAGGCTGCACTTTGTCACCCATTTCCGTAGCAATATCCTTTAATGATTTACCCTCTTGCAATCTCTTCTTAATGTCAGACACTAAGTTATTAGCTGTTTTATCAATCTTAAAAGACACTTCCTGCTTTAACAAAGTATATTTCATGGCAGTTTTTAGCTCATCCATTGACCAATGAAGATTGTCTTTCACTACAGACTCATAAGCAGACTGCGATAGCTTGCTAGATTCCTGCTGTTTTTTGATAAGATCTTGTACCTTTTTATCATCAACAGTAATATTATTTTCTCTCGCAAGTTTTTTGGCATATGCTACCTCCAATGCCTTATTTATAGACTGATTTTGATAGAACTTAACTTTGTCCTTTTGATCTGCTTGCCCCTGAGACTGCAATACCGCCAATGAGCTACGATGGTACAAAAGATAGTCTCTATACTCAGCATTTTCTCCGTCAATATTAGCCACAGGAAGAGGTAAAATTTTAGTTATCCTATATGCGATATCACTTGTATCTTTCCAGACATATAACTGCGCCCAACCAAGAGCAACGAAAACAATCAGAATAACAACACTAACG
>JABZJR010000055.1 GCA_015257705.1 Nanosynbacter sp. | reverse complement strand
GGTCGCCCGCGCCCCGACCCGCCGAAATTCTTTAAGTGAGGACTAAATGGATATTGTATAGGTCTTATGAATACCTACAAATATCCATATGTATTTACAGTATCATATCATCTATGTAAAGTATAAGTATTTGCACACAACATGTGTATGTTATAATCATAACTATGATACGGGTAGCTCATATAATGCCAACTGAATATCAAGAAAATTTAGTTGCCGATGGTGTGCGCTTTGATATTCAGATGAGTTTAGCTCATCTCGTACTAGAAGATGTCAGCTACAGAGAACTATTCTCAAAACCTATCAGAAGTAGCTTTTTAATACTTGATAACTCGGCCTTTGAACTCGGCGAATCTATCGACAGTAATGATTTAATGTTGGCCATTTCTAAAGTTAGTCCAGATGAGATAGTTCTGCCAGACTCACTGTACAATCACAACTCTACTATGAAACTTATGCAAGATTTTATTGCAAGGCACAGAGATTACCTGTCTAATATGTCACTAATGGCCGTTCCTCATGGGAAAAGCATAGATGAGTATATCGAGTCGTACAGAATAATGTCATCTCTTGACTATGTATCAACTATTGGTATCGGTACTATATATAATGACAAGTTTGCAGAAGACGGAATTCTCGGAAGAGAAAAGATAGTCCGCGAGTTAATAAATAGAAATTTAGTGGCAGATAAAGCACATCACTTACTTGGACTGGGTGATAGTGGCAATATAGAACTTATCCGACTATCTAAATATGATTTCATAAGATCTTGTGATTCAAGCGCAGCGTATGTTAATGCTCGTGCTGGCACTAGAATAACGTCAGACGGTTACAAAAAAGATAGGATTAAGGTGGATTTTTCAGCAAATTTTGATAAGCATATTTACAAAATTATGTTGCATAACATGAAGACCTTGGAGGAGGCGGCAAAATGAGGCGAGGATTCAAGATCTCACTTGAGGGAATAGATGGAGCTGGGAAAACAACGCAACTTAGACATGTAGTTAGCCATCTGCAAGACTCAGGGTTCAACCCCATGATCAAGCCGTGCAGAAACAATACAAATAGCGATGAGCTGGATGGTCGACTTCTGTCAATTATTAAGCGAGATGAGGAGATGCGGAGGTACCCAATAACCGACGCACTGGCAGGTGCTGCACGGACACTATATGTTGACGAAAAGATCATAAACCCTCACCTTGAAAAAGGCGGGGTGGTCGTAGCTGACAGAGATATTGACACTGCAATAGCATACTCATTACCAGATCTGCAGAAATCCTATCCTGAGGTAGATATTGATTTGCATGTAACTTGGATGTTGGGAGTTTACAGTGTTCGGCATGCCATGCCTGATTTGACCATCTATCTTGATATTGCACCAGAAAGAGCGCTAAGCAGAGCTCTTAACGATGACATCCCGAATGAGCGCATAATATTCAATGATCAAGACCTCGTTTTCATGCAATCTGTTCAGCAGGGATATAGTAGGCTCATAGAAAGAAGCCCCGACAGAATTTACCCTATTGACGTAAATGATAAATCTATAGACGAAGTATCAGAGGAAATCTCTCATCATATCAATCGGTTTATTAACAGGAGGGGTTTATCGTGAACGCTGCCGATGAGATGCTGGTCACAAAGCGAGGTTGGTCTGTTCGCCAGCCTGTTAACGAGCCTGTCGTTATCTTAATGTCTGGCGGGATAGACTCATCAGTTTTAGCAGAGCTCTGTATAAAAAATTTAGGTAATATACTTTATCCACTCTATATAAAGAGAGGTGCCAAAGCAGAATTAAGAGAATTAGAGGCAACTCAAAAAATTATAAATTATTTACGAAACTTATATCCTGAAAATATTAAAGATCTCAAAACGGTTTCTTGTGAGATTGTACCTAAAGAACTATACGATTCTTGGGGTTCTGAAGAAGTGCAAATAAAGGGGTTGCCTTTGCGAAATATAATGCTAATCTCTCTCGCCGTCCAATATGCCACCTCACTCAAGGAGACTATACGAACGGTGATAATAGGCGCAGAAAAGGTGCTTCCTGAGGGGTCGGAATATCCAGATATGAGTCTATTGTCCCTCGTTGCTGATACGATCATGGTCTGTTCCAATACTAATGATTGGGATTGGCAGGTAATGTCACCATTGATGATACCTGGGCTATTTCCACACAAAGACTACGTGACAAAAAACGATTTAGTATTATGGGCTCAGTCCAATAATTTTCCCCTAGACGATACTTACTCCTGTACTAGTGGTAATGAAGAATGTTTTTTATGCAAGAGTTGCATGGCAAAGAAAAGAATAATTCAATAAAGGAGGGGCTTTATGAATATAACCTACGCCACAACCAACAAATATAAATTAGCTGGAGCAAACCAGGCATTATTGGGGGCGGGTCTAACACTCACACCTCCCGACAGGGAACTACCTGATGTACCGGAAATTCAATCAGATAGCCAAGAAGAAGTATCCATTGATAAAGCTCAAAAATACTACGAACTACTAAAGAGCCCACTGGTTGTTATGGATTCTGGACTGTTCATCAAAAGCCTCAAAGGTTTTCCAGGGGTTTATACGAAGTACGCACTTGATACTATCGGCATAGAAAACATAGTAAAATTGCTTAAAGATGACAGAGGGGCATACACTCAGCGTACGGTTACGTATATAGATGGACTAGAAATCAAGACGTTTACGTACAAAGTGCATGGTGAATTACTCAGCGAACCACGCGGCGAGAATGGTCGTGACTACGATAAATATTTCAAAGTTGATGGCGCAAACAAGACGATAGCTGAGATGAGTGACGATGAAAAGACCGACATGATAGCTGTAGTATGGAAGGAGTTAGCACAGTGGCTGCAGCAAAAATAAGTTCAGCAGAGGCGAAACTGATCGACGCCATAAAAGATTATTTATCAGAGAAGGGTGAAGACATTAACAGAGATGGCTTAATTGACACGCCAGAGAGGTTTATTAAACAATTAAATGAAAATCTTCGTGGTTATAACCTAGACCCTAATGATTTCGCAAAAGTTTTTGACAGCGATGGGTATACAGATCTTATATACATAAGGGATATAGATTTTAGTAGCCAATGTGAGCACCATATGGTGCCGTTCATGGGCAAGGTTGACGTAGCCTATTTGCCAGACGGTAAGATTTTAGGACTATCAAAGTTTGCGCGTATAGTAGATGCCTACGGAAAACGACTACAGGTTCAAGAAAGACTTACAAAACAGGTTGCTGACCTTCTCGAGGATACATTGAAACCTAAGTTGCTAATAGTTAGAATGGTAGCGCAACATACTTGTATGAGCACCCGCGGGGTGTGCAAACCTGGTAGCACGACCGAAACGGTTGTAATTCGCGGGGATGCTGAAAAATATAAACATTATATCAGCCACTTTCAGTGTATGATAGAAAGGTAATAAATGATAAGTATTACGAGACAATTCGAATGGGATATGGGACACAGAGTTACTAATCATATGTCCTTATGCAAAAATCCACATGGACACAGGTATAGATTGCTTATCGAGATATCGGGCGATATAAAAAATAAAAACGATAAACCCGACCAGGGCATGGTTTTAGACTTTGGAGACCTCAAAAGGCTAATCAATGAAGAAATAGTTGACAAGCTAGATCATTCATTTATGTACTGGGATAAGGACGATGTTATGTCAGACTTTGCTAAGAATAACAAAGAGCTTAAGTTTATCGAGACATCATTTGTGCCTACTGCTGAATGTATTGTTGAATATATCGCCATAACCCTACAGAAGCTATTTGAAAACAAACTACCCGGCATTGCCTTGGAGTCTGCTACGCTTTTTGAAACACCAAATTGTAGTGCGAAATGGTATCGAGATTAAAATGACAGAAAAATATATTCCTACTGTCGAGGAAAAAGATACGTATAGAGCGCGTCGCGATTTTTTGAGTATAAGTGGCGATGGTATTTTTGCAACTTTACAAGGTGAAGGGGTTACAGCTGGGTATCCAGCTGTGTTTTTGAGATTGCAAGACTGTAACCTACATTGCGGTAAGGATGGTATTGGCTGGCGCTGTGATGCATGGTATACATGGGACAGGTCGACACCTGAATTTTGGAAAGAGCGCCAAAATAATCCACCTCATGAGGTTGCAGAAGAAATTTCCTCTGCGTGGCTTGAGGCGTTTGGCAGTACAGAAGCGGAACCCAGGCTTGTCATTACTGGCGGAGAACCTCTACTGCAGCAAGACAGAATTGTAGAGTTATTGAAACTACTGAACGGATGGCAATTTGAAATTGAGACCAATGGTACAATTGTGCCACGGGTAGAATTGCAGAATTGTCAGATTAACTGCTCGCCAAAGCTTTCAAGTAGCGGAAATTCAGTCCGTTCAAGATATAGACCAGAAGTACTTCATGCTATATCTAATCTTAGCAATTCATGGTTTAAGTTTGTCATCTCTAGTCCTGAAGATGAAGGCGAAATACAGACAATAGTAAGAGAATGTAGTATATTGCCAGAGAAAATACTACTGATGAGTGAGGGCGTTAGTCGTGACACGCTGGAGGCAAGAGATAGCATTATTGAATTAATAGCGTCTCGTATTGGCGCGGTTGCTATAAGGCGCAATCAAATATTTTGGTTTGGGGACAGACGCAGAACTTGAAATTATTAACACGACTCTGTAGCCATACGCAATATATACAATATACAATATCCATTTAGTCCTCACTTAAAGAATTTCGGCGGGTCGGGGCGCGGGCGACT
>JABZJR010000054.1 GCA_015257705.1 Nanosynbacter sp. | reverse complement strand
AAAAAGATATTGAAGCTTCGTATAAGAAGACTTTGGAAAATGTACAAGACCAACTATCAGCTCCATCCAGGGCTTTCAGCAAAGTCATTCATAATCCAGTCATCGAAAAGACTAGTGATGCAATTGGCAATACCGTTGCCCGCCCTAACTTAATCATTTCTGGCGCCTTAGGCGCAATAGCTTCTGTCGTTGTGTATTTTATCGCCAAACGATACGGATATATATTATCAGGATCAGAAACTATTATCTTGTTTGTAGCTGGCTGGTCTATTGGCGCTGTTATCGAATACGCTCGAGTAGGGTTTATCAACAACAGAAAAAATAGCTAGATAGATGTTGAATCTTATCTCAAGCTAACCATCACTTCGCTATCGTCATCATCACCATTACGTAAATCGAGCCGATTCTTAACCACAGGTTGGCTCGGTTTTACATTTACAGAAGAGACAGGGTTATTATTTGTAGCCATAGACACATTTGTCCTATCGATGACAGCACTATCTATCACAGAAGGTTGACTTTGCTGTTTGTTGTCAAGATTAGAAGCCGTAGCATTTACACTATTTATATTAGAAGGCGCATTATTAACTACCCCTGGGCGACCTTGCGGATTCTGTATTTGTGAGGAAGTCTGTGGGGCTTGCGAACTTACCGGTCTTACCGTTGGTCTAGGAGCGGGCCTTCCTCCTAGCTGTTGTCTCTTCGCTAGCCATTCATCCAAGAACGATGATCCACCGCCCGACGATTTTTGACCAACAGAAGGCGCTAATTGAGAAGGACTCGTCTTTGGTTGTACACTACCTCTAATCCTGTCAAATATCTCCTTCTCAACAACAGCTCGCGGCCTTCCGTATTTAGCAGCAGATAGTCTTACTAACGCGTCTCTCAACTGATTATTAACTTGCCCCATCGGAGGAATCCAATTCATACTAAACGGCGCAGACGGTACGTTATTAATCATCACAGAAGTTATGGATTGGAAGTTCGGCAATTTAGCCAAGTCATCGACATCGAAAGTCGGCTGGAACTTCTTAACCATCAATTCGGCGTCAGTCACACCGATACGTCCAGAAATAACCGTACCGACGTTACCAATAATAGCTTCTCGTATCTTATCTGTTAACTGCGTCATAAACTGATTGCCCATAATAAGACTCAATTTATACTTACGAGCCTCAGACAAGATAGATTCAAAGCTGTCAGTAGCAAAGTTCTGGAACTCGTCAACATACAATGAAAAATCAACTCGCTGATCCTCTGGAATATCCGCCCGAGACATCGCTGCTGCTTGAAACTTCATCACAAAGATAATGCCCAAAAGCTTAGAGTTAAGCTCGCCCATCTTACCTTTCGACAAGTTAACTAGCAAAATCTTATTATTATCCATAATTTCACGTAAATTAAATCCAGATTTGGTCTGACCAATAATATTGCGCATTGCATCGTTGGAAATAAATGGGCCAAACTTTGATACAACCCATGAAATAACCTCACCCGCCTCATTTGACCTCTGCGACGCAGGAAATTCCTTTGTCCAGAAATCAATAACTTGCTGATCTTTTACGTACTTAAGCTTGCTTTTCACAAATTCAGGATCAATAAGACACTTCGGCACATCAATAAACGTTCCACCAGCGGGATCCGACATCAGCAGCAAGGCGCAGTTTCTAAAAATATGTTCCAAACGAGGACCAACAATTCCCGTATGACCTGGATCGTAAAGGCCATACAGCATATTAATTGCCTCTTGAACCAAAAAATCTTTTTGGTCTGGAGTGTCGAACTCAAACATATTCAAGCCAATTGGATTAGTCATATCGGCAGGATTAAAGTAGATAATATCCTCAACGCGTTCTTTTGGAACCTTACCCAATAAAGATTCAACCAAATCACCGTGCGGATCAATAAAGGCGAATCCCCGACCATCCATCATATCCTGATAAGCCATATTTTCCTGCAAGACAGACTTACCGACGCCTGTTTGACCAATAATATATACGTGGCGTCGACGGTCTTTTGTGCCGATTCGAATAGGTTTTTTGACTCCTCGAAATTCGTTATACCCAATCAACAAACCCTCATCCAAAACGTCTGTCGGTCCATCAACCTGCTTGGACATCTGTCGCTTAACTTGTGAAGTCGGGATCGCGTTAGCTCCAGGCAAATGGAATAGCGTTGCCATTTCTACACTGTTGAGAATATTACTACGAGTTTCCTGAGGAAAGAACCTCATAATATAAGCTGTTGTCATTTCCTCAACATTCCTAGTTAAAGAGAATTTAAACCCATTATTGCGTGGTGAGTCAAATAGCGAGAAGGCTGCTATTATATTTTTTAACAACACTTGAGAGCGCGCCGCAGTGTTTGACGAAATTACAACACGCACCAAAACTTCATACGCAGGATAGCGAGCTTTTTCGCTGATAGCATCCACTTCCGCCTGCTCTAAAGATGTTAACTGCTTGTCCTCAGAACTAGAGCCACCGTCTTTTTCATTATTCTCTGGCGGTTTCCACAGAGCCTCCATAATATCCATAGGAGCAACACCTCCAAAGCCTTTCTTCTTGCCCTTATTTTTCTTCATGCCGTCAATATGAGACTCTGAAGCCTTGAACCAACCGTCATACGCCGGACGTAGTAAAAATTGTACACCTATTCCATCTTCTTTAGATGCCGAAGACAAAGCATTTAATAATGCCCTGGAAGCATCTCTTTTCGACTCCTGATAAGTCGATATTGGATAAACAAAGGACTTTTTCAGGGTGAATTCGCCACCGATGGTTCCGCTCATCTTGCCGACCTTGCTAAATATATTAGTATCAGATACCTCTTCTAGCCTAGCAGAAGGATATGCTGCCGCTACAGCTTGACGAATAACATCAACTAACACTAGCGGAACAACGGCATAATAGTGAACTAATCCACCGTGTGCAACAATCTCAAACGATATATGACGTTGGCCGTAGACTTTACTTTTGAATCCTTTAGTTGCCGTACTTGAGATAATGTTATACATCACCTGGGCTTGCGACAACACCTCTTCAGTTAAATCTCGCTCATCTCGATTTGAGCTATTAACGTCCTCACTTGTCGGAGGCAAATGTATAAGCAACGGCACCATCTTCAAGCCTCGTTCATAATTTTTGGCCTCTCTCAGCATATTACGATACAACACAAAAGCTACCGCAGCACCAGCGGCTATAATAACAATCGCGATAAAACTAACTATCAAAGGACCCGCACCCATATAAAACCCTACTTACTACCGTCGTCATTTTGACCTAAAGTCTTATTATATCGTTTTTTTAAATAATCAGCCTGCAGCTGTGCAATAACTCTATTCCTCTCATATGGATTATCTTTTGTTAAAGCTATAATCTTTTTAACTTTATCCACCCATTCTCTTTCTATCAAGTCTTCATCCGCTGCCACCAGAGGAGTATCATCATCAGCTACTACCCCTGACTGCTTCGCACTTTGATCGTCGTTTTGAGATTGAGATAAAGGAACTGTTGTAGTATTATCAACAGGCAAAGCCACGGGGATATTGTTATATTGCTCAACCCTAGCACCAAGAGACTGCTCAGACTCTCTTCCGACTTCAGGATTTAATGATGTATTTTCTACATTATACTCACCGCCACCTATATTTTGTGGCTGCACCTCAGGGGTCCTATTAACTTGTGGCAGTTCGGGATTCATAAATATATTGTACCACGTAACTACTTAAAATACACGACTACATTCAGGACGGGATTAGTATCTTTTATGTATAAAAAAACACGCCAGCAATTCAAACACACCAAGTAATAATATCTCAAAAATCCCAACATCTCCCATCGATTGCATGCCCACATAAATAACTGGAGCAAGAGAGATTACAGTAGAGTAATAATACGTCTTATACTTAGATTCATTGCGACTATTCTTGAAATTAAAAAATTTCGCAGCTATTCGCTCCGATGTGAAAAATACTACATAAGTTAGACAGATAAATAGTACATACAAGCATACAAAAAACGCTAAAATCCCAAACGGACCAGCAGAACTCGGGTTTGTCGCGTTCAAAATAACCGCAGTCAAAATCAATGCAACTAACGCTATAAAACTAACTATCTTCATCCCCATACTCACATCATACTATACACAAGAAGCCTGAGCGATAATACTATAGCATATAGACACAAACCATCCGCCGATAAAAAATAACTATTAGGCGCGGGTGCTACTTGCCTATTACCGCTCGAGGCGATTTGACCGCTCCTTAGTTAAGGAGCATCTCCTTGCAGTTTTCCTCTGCATACATCCAGGACTCTCACCGCTAGTTCTTTAACGAGGATTAACTGGATGTATGCGGTACTAGCCGCGCGCTCAACGCTTTTACAATTTGCGAAGTAAAGGCGGAGCATTGGCTGCGTCATTATAAAAATCATGCAGCCAACTATCCGTCGATCTATACGTAAAAAACGCGGCTTTATATAAATTTTATTGTTAATGTATTTTTGCTTTTTTGTTTTTCTAAAAGCTTAACCTTATACTAGCATAGCCCTATTTAGATGTCAATCATTACTCGGTCAAAAATATTGTAATTTTCACCTATTTTTTAATGTTGTTAAAATTATCATCTGTTAATTATTCTCTTATCATTTTATGACTATATGTGCATTTTACAACAAACTTACCATTTTGAATATTAGCCAGCGCGGATTGTACTGTCATTCGATGAAGGTATCATCGACTTAGTGACCGCCCAATTGTACGACTAACCTATGGTTACCAG
>JABZJR010000053.1 GCA_015257705.1 Nanosynbacter sp. | reverse complement strand
GGCTTCATGATTTGCAAATGAAATATATCTTTCCGCCACGTTCCGGGCGGTCTTCCCTTCACGGCGCGCACCTTTTTCCATTTTGTCCTCGCCGTTATCGTCATCGCTGGTCAAATGACCAACGTCAGTGATGTTTTGCGTTCGAATAACGGGAATATCTTGCCAGCGTAGCAATCGCATTAACACATCCCAGTAAATATAACCAACCCAATTGCCAATGTGCGGTTGCGAATAAACTGTTAGACCACAGGTGTAAAACTTGACCGTTTCTCCGTCAAGCGGTTTCAGTTCATCTTTTCGTCTAGTGAGCGTATTATAGAGTTCTATCATTAGTTCTATTGTACGTTACTCTGGTCAGTTTTTCAAAATTGATATAAAAACAGCCCCAGTTGGGACTTAATAATTTTAAGGAAGAAATGACAGACAGTATTATTACAAAACGCCGCCTGCCATTTCTCCCGTCGGAAGATTAGTTCCACTCTAGGAGGGTTTTAACCCTCCCGAGTAGCTGATGTAGCTGGGAGATTTGGTGCTCCCCCAGCTGGAGATTGTCGGACTCGTCGAGCAAGATATGGGTATTTGCCCTCACTTGCATTGCAGGTATAACGATCTCGACAAGATAGTCTCCGAGATCTTCCACTCCCCTCCTACGTTCTTCCAAGGCGCACACTGCCTTTTTCAAGGCAGTGATGATCGCGCCGTTTAGGCGCCTCATCATCTTACCATGGTGCAGCGCAAGACAATTGTACTGTACCATAACCTCCCAGGCCAGCCATGGCTGAGTCCTGTCTGTGGATCCTGCTGTAACGAACACAGCAAGGAGTTGCTGTCTTGCTGCGTATGAGGCATCTGTCACTCTGCGAACAGAGTGATTCTTGACGTCTAGTGATGAAGTCAAGATGTCGTACAGAATAGACATGATTGAGAGATATCTTTCAACCATGCCGGCAACGGCTTCTTCCCTCGCAATTTTGCCGGACTTCTGTAATGCGCGATCCAGACCATCGATGGCATTCTTTAGGTTACGAAAGAGCTTGATGTCGCTCTCCTTGAAGACAAAAGTCTTTCCGCTAATTTTCAGAGTGTTGTCTTTTCCCTGTCGAGACATGATCTCTTTCCTGTCTTCTCACCCCCTGGATGGTTAAGTGACGTTTTGTCACAAGGTGAGATTTCATGCCTCTTTTCTATTTTTTGTAAGAGGAATAAAAACTCACCTTGTATATAACTGTCTGTCAAAGTACGCTTTCGGACAAGGATTTGCTCGACTTGTCGACAAAAGCTGGTGTTATTTATATCACACTTATATTAAAAAGTCAACTCTAACCTAGTCCTATCAGAGCCTAAGACGTCGTAGCTATGTCACCAGATAAGACTTCGTATTTGACAAAATAAGATATTTAATATATAATAGAAACTATGAGAGAAAAAGTGCAGGTGCGTCGTCCGCCAATATTCAGCTACGATAGGCCTATTACACTGGATTCTTTAAAGTATATGAAAGATAGGTTGATAGGTGCTTTAGAGGAGCCTGAGATAATTGATAAACTGGGTAATCTAGCCTTAGGGTTATGTGATACAGCTCAAATGCTGGAGCCTATGAAATATGTTAAAGGTGAAGAGCTGGGAGACAGTCATCCTGACCCAGACTGGACAGATAAAAATAGAATACCACTTATTGGGAGCAATGAGTTTGTTGTTTCTGGAAGGCAGATATCTCTTATGCCAGTGCAAAAAGATAGAATAAGCGATACTTTTTCTAGTGAAAGTATCGCCAGAATGTGTACTTATGTAGATATCTATTCACCCACAAAAATAAAAAGAACAGGTGTTGGCGGTTTTTGTAGTACTACTTTTTACGAAATGGGGGACGTCGGGACGGGCCATTATGTATATCTTCGCCCTGTTATTAGTGTGGCTCAGAGTGGACTGGCATGTGTTAATACCGCCACGTTGGGTCACGAGACATCTCATGCGCATGATTGTGTCACGAATCCAGTTTTGGAAATAGACCCTAAATCCGATCAAGTAAACCTCCGTTCTGAATTGCAAGCTTATGCCGTAAGCAAAGTTCTCCAGGCTTATCTGACGTATAATGATAGAATAATGTTTAGTTACCCTAGTGTATCGGACCGAGTAGAAGAGGTACGAAGAAAAGTTAACGGTCCCCTATGGTCTGAGGGTGCATTTGATGTGAATGATGATTTGATAGAGCAACTAGATAGAGCAGGCCTGAGAGATATATATTGATAGCGTAGTGGATCAATATTCTGTTTGTAGAGCTTGATCTGTTGCTGCAACTAATTTTCGCACAACTTCGTCATATTCTTCAAGGCTAATCTTTAAGCATGTCTGGCAGCGGCGAATCAAAGGTGACGTTTCGTATCGAGGCTACAGTGTCGAACGGAGCCAGGTGGGGATATTGCGCTCGGTAAGCCGCCATAACATCGCCAAAAATCGCATCGTCCCACGAAAAACCAAGAGCCTCGGCGGTCTCCCTGACTATGTACTCATTGTCCGCCTCGATTTCGATATACGGTGCCAGCCACGGCCATTCATCAATGACGATCTCAGCATCACCCAGTCGCCACGTTTCGCGTTTGGACTCCTGGAAAGAGGTATATGGTAGACCAGCGGCTTCTAGGATAGCGATGGTTTCCTCGAAATTATCAATGCTCACCTCATACTCTTTGGCGCCGTCAACGGATGATTTATTAAATTGCTTGTAAGTCATCGTCACACGGTCTCCCTCGTCGCGGACGCGCAAATAGCCTTTGTTCTGCTTCATTTTAGGACTATCAATTGTTACTCGTCGCATTAGCCGTTCAGGCTTTTCGCATGATCCACCAAGAGACCGTAGCTTCTGTCTGATTTCAGAGGTGTTTATATTGACAAATTTGGCTTCATACTCGGTTTTCATTGTAGCCACACTCCTTGTGTTAAGTTAGTTTACCAAAAATTACGCTGAGAGTTCACTAAAGTTACGAATTCTGACTATACTTGCTGGTATTTTTTTTGTTACTAATGGTCACTTATGTGGAGTCTCCAACTGATAGATCAAGTATGGCTTTGCTACCTATAAGCTCCTTGGAATGCATATAATATTATATAGCGTAGCTAAAGGAGAAAATCAACCTTTTATAGGAGGCTAGGCGTGTTCAGCGCTAACTATGAAGCGCTTGTATCGTTTTTGAGTGCTTGATCTGTCGCTGTAACTAATTCCCTTACGATTTCATCATAATTTTCATATACACGGAATCCTGCCGCATACGGATGGCCACCGCCACCGAAGTAGCCAGCCACGGTGTCGGCAATTGGTAAATTACCTCGTAGGCGCGCAGTCAATTTGCCGTCAGGGTAAGTTTTAATAACGCAACTAAGCGCCACGCCTTCAACCAACCGCAGTTCGTCGCCAATCAGCGCGCCGGGGTTATAGGCGTCGCTGTAGACTTGGATTTCCTCAAACGGCACGTGCACCAGCGCCAATTGCCCGTCTAATAAATATTCGATTCGCTCGATCAATTTACCCTTGTACGCCAAAATTTCTGGCGATTTTTTCATAAATTCGCGTCGTCGCTCTTCAATTTCCGCGTTGGAAGCGCCCAGCTCTGTAAGTTCTCCTGCCGCATGAAAAGTCTGAGCTGTGGTGTTTTGCGTAGTAAGCCCCAGACTATCGCTCATAATAGCTATCAACAAATTTTCGGCCGCCTGAGGATTTATCTTCCAGCCGGAATGTTTGAACAGTTTATATAGCAATTCCCCGGTCGCCACGACGGTTTCTGATAACATAATATGATCAAAGCTGAGTGTCGATTCGGCTGTGTGATGATCAATAACCAGAGTTGGGTGCGTTTCCAAGAAATGTCGCGCTCCAGGAGTTTCTAATACCTTGCTAAGAAGGATATCCGCGCTCGTATCGACAATTATCGCGGCGTCGGCTTGAAACGGAAAGTCGTTCTGCACTCGATCCCAACCGCTAATATAATGAAGATATTTCGGTATATCTACTGGACAATATAAAGTGACAGTCTTCCCTAGGTCACTTAAGACTTCTTCTAGCGCCAAGCTTGAACCCAGGCTATCGCCGTCGGGATTTTCGGCTTGAATAATAACTATATTGTTTGCGGATTGAATGAATTGTTTAGCTGTATCTAGCATATTATTTATTATAACAAATGATTTTTACTCTAATATAATATATTGTTTTTAATTATATAAGTGGTATAATATGTGGTGGACTATTAAAAATACTGCACAATCGAAAAAACATAAACATTTTTATAAATTATTATTGACAAAATATAAAGATTGTGCTAGTATGAGGACATAAAGCCTGAAGATAGGGCTGGAAAAGAGGAGTTTTTATGAACAAATTTAAGAAAATCGGCATCGCTATCTCTTTGGGATTTGCTATGCTCGGTGGAATCTGGTTGGCATCACCTTCACAGGCTGCCGGCTGTAACAGTTTTAACGTTGTATACTGTGGTACACATTCTATGTCAGAATTGCAAACAGCATACAGCCGTACAGAAATTAAAGAACTATACAAAGAGTGGTACGTTACTGAAACTATGGTTCAGGGTGGCTCAAACATGCGTGAAGGTGTAGTTGACGCAAATGGTAACATTACAGTTGACGGTCGTGTTGTAGCCACAAATGCTATAACCGTACAGTCTAAAGCTGGTACTCGTCAGCCTCAGCCACAACGTAGCTACAAGACTTCAAACGGATATACCTACTATCAATACACAACTGGTCAGAGCTTCGTTGACGGACCTAAGAGCTACAATATTTACGCATGGTTTGACAATAACGGCTCATTTATCACTGGTGTGATTAAAGACTGTGGTAACCCAGTTTGGGGTAACCCAACAACACCTCCAGCAAAGCCTGCCCTAACATGTGACGCTTTGCAAGTAACTGAAATTTCTCGTAACACCTTCAAATTCAGCGTTAAGGCAACTGCTAAGGATGGCGCATCTATCACCAGCTACACATACAACTTTGGTGATAACAACATCAAGACAACTAACTCATCAGAAATTCAATACACTTACGCAAAAGAAGGCAACTACACAGTTACTATTACTGTAA
>JABZJR010000052.1 GCA_015257705.1 Nanosynbacter sp. | reverse complement strand
TGGCAATGGTCCTCAGGTTGGCAATATCGTGTTGCACGAAGAGGCGATTAACACGCCAGATGTGCCGAGCTTGCCACTGGAAGATTCTGGCGCTATGAGTCAGGGATTGATTGGCTTTTGGTTGCAACAGGCTTTTCATGACGCCTTTATGGTTAATCAGATGAACAATCGCGCTGTTAGCGTTATAACTCAAACGATTGTTAGCTTGAGCGATCCAGCATTCCAAAATCCAACTAAGCCAATTGGTCCGTTCTATTCGGAAGACGAGGCAAAAACCGTCGCTAGCGAACGCGGCTACACGGTAAAAGAAGACGCTGGTCGCGGCTGGCGACGTGTCGTTCCATCGCCAAAACCTCAGACAATTGTCGAGGACGATGTGATTAAGGCGCTGGTTCATGCTGGCGTGACGGTCGTTTCAACTGGCGGCGGCGGCATTCCTGTTTTACAAGATGAAACTGGTCAATTAAAAGGCGTCGCTGCGGTTATTGATAAGGACTTCGGCGCGGCAAAATTGGCAGATCTTTTGGATGCTGATACCTTGCTGATTTTGACTTCGGTTGATGCTGCTAAAATTAATTTTGGCAAACCAGATGAACAATCTCTTGGGGAAGTTTCAATAGAAGAGCTCCAAAAGCATATTGACGATGGGCAATTTGCGGCAGGTTCAATGTTGCCAAAAACTCAGGCTGCCTTGTCGTTCTTGGACGGCAAATCAGGGCGTACGGCGATTATTACTTCGCTGGATAAAACCGCTGAGGCCATTAGCGGCTCGGCAGGCACGATAGTTAAATCGTAATAAAAATCAAGAAGTTCCTGTGAATGGCGCAGGAGCTTCTTGTGTTTATGTATGTTTTATTTTATAATATGAAATTATGTTGCAATATCTTCGTTCAACAAATAGTGATTCAGTAATTAGTCAGCAAGAAAATTTGCAGTCTGGTTCGTGGGTGCGCTGCGAAAGACCGAGCGACGAAGAGGTTTCGCAATTGTTGACGCTAGGCTTGGACGAGGATTTGATAAGTGACGCGCTTGATCCACACGAGGTGCCACGTATTGAGTTTGATGACGAGTGGACTTATTTGATTGCGCGATTGCCAGACACTGACGACGATTTTAACGATTTTACCACGCCGATTTTATTCTGCATCAATAAAGATCATATCGTAACATTGTCCAGAGATAGTTTGGGGCGATTGTGGCAGCCGTTTATCGATAAAGTGCGAATCAGGACAGATCGACAAGTTGAGCTTTTGGTGGCGATGGTTGAGGCGATTTCAATGCAATATCAGCGGCGTGGGGCAACGATTAATCGCCAAATGCGAGCGGCTACGGACAGTATTCATACGCTGAGAGTTAATGACATTGCCACCCTGGCGGAGTATGAGCGCAAATTAAATGATTATCTTGACGCGCTAATTCCGATGAACTGGGCAATCGAGAAACTTCTGGCGACTCAAAAATTGCGACTTAAAGCCGATGACAAGGAAGACGTTGAGGATATTTCGATTGATTTGGAGCAGGTGATTGCGCGTTGTAAAAGTTTGTTGAGGACGATTACTAATGTGCGCGACAGCTATAGGGCGGTGATGGATACGCGCCTTAATGAGACGATTCGCCTGCTAACCGTAATTACCGTAGCTTTGACTATTCCGACGATGATCGCTGGTTTGTATGGTATGAACGTGCCGGTTCCAGGTACCGATAATCCATTGATGTTTTGGGCGATTACCGCGATCAGTGTAGTGCTGGCATTTGTTGTGGGCTATTATTTCCTGCGCCGCCGCTAAAGTTTAATTGCAATTCGACAGATTGCTAATATTGCTTATGTATATTATAATTTTCTCATGATGGTGGGCTATTTTGAACGCAGATCGTTGACTGAAAAGTTGACGCAAGCTCAACGAATGCATAAAAACGGTTGGATTAATTTGACTGGAAGTCTTGATGCTACTAGAGTTTCAAAGGCTTTGTCTCTGTCTGCTAATATTGTCCGTGATGTACTGGACATCCACGAATTACCTCGAGCAGAGTTTTCTGATGGCGTTGAATATATTTTTACGCGTATACCGTTTGGTCAAACTGATTCCGGTAAAACGGCACCGTTTTTGATTGCGATTAGCGGCGGTCATTATATTACAATATCGCCTCATGTTAAATTTTCACCTCTGGAGGTTAGCGATTATTTATTTAGCACAACCGAGCGTCCAGCGGGAGTTTTTGCTGCGAATTTGGCGTATATTATTTCTCAATATGAACAGCGTGTACACTTGTTAACGGAGCAAATTAGCGATGCTCGCCGGCGACTAAGTCGTCATGAAGTTGAGAATTCGGATTTTATTAAATTTGTCGCAATTGAAGACACGCTCAATGAATATCGAAGCAGTTTGGAAGGTATGTCTCGCGTTATTACACAACTAATGGAAAACCGCCGCCATTTATTTAAGACTAGAGATCTGGAAGCCTTGGAGGATGTTGATCTGCATATCAGACAGGTTTTAGTGGCAATCAGTTCCAGTACACACACAATTTCCAGCATTCAAAATGCTTATTCGACAGTTGCTAATAATACGCTAAACCAACGTATGAAGGCATTGACTGCCATAACAATTCTTCTGGCTATTCCAAACGTTTTTTACGGGATGTATGGAATGAATATCACGTTGCCATTTCAGGGAGAGCCTTGGGCGTACCCAGTTATCACCAGTTTTACGGTGTTGTTGATTTTACTTGTTATGTTTGTTGCTAAGCGACTCCGCTTATTCTAATATAGATATAATAAGCATTTTCAAAATGTTTTTGCTTGACGTGCCAATAAACGTTTGGTAACATTGTTAGCATGTCTCGCGCCGAAGCATTAAATTGCTGATATTAAGTGATAAAGGTCGAAGCGCGTGGGACTGCACATAATAATAAGGAGTGCAAAACACATGCCAATAGCAATCAAATTTGTGCCATCAAGGCGCAAAAAGATCGCGGTGGATGTGGTGCCTGCCGAATGGCAAACATACATAGCACAATAAAAAGTTAGTGCAGTCGCTCCAACGATAGAATAGGGACGACTATAAACAAATCCCGCTCCAAGGCACCGGAGCGGGATTTTGGTTTGTGTGAAAATGCGTTAATCTTTTACTTCAACGCCAGCTTTTTTCAAGGCTTCCTTGACTGATGATTCGATTGAGCCAGAGCTGTCCATCTCGGTATTTTTTCCATTTATGTAGAAAGTTGGTGTTGCGGCAACGCCGTGTTTGCGACCGAGAGCCATATCGAAGTCGATTTTATTTTTAACCCTGTTGCTGGCAATATCGGTTTTATATTGATCGATATTAAGCTTCAATTGTTCAGCATAAGATTTGAAAATGTTGTCGCGTTCTGTAGTGTTGGCGCTTTTCCAAGCGTCCTGATTTGCGTATAGAAGCTCATTCATCTCCCAGAATTTACCCTGTAAACCAGCAGCTTCAGCTACCGCGGCGGCAGCTCGTGCGTTAGGGTGTGAGCTAGCAATTGGGAAATTACGGAAAATTAATCGAACGTGATCTTTGTATTTTTTAGCTAGCGCTTCGGCCTTTGGTGCAGCGGTGCCACAGCCAGGACATTGATAGTCGGCGTATTCGATAATTGTTACTTTGGCGTCTTTGCTACCAATTTCATGATCCGCAATATTGCCATTTCTTGATTCTGCGCTGATAGCTGTGTTCAGCTGATCGCTATTGATATCGCTAATGTTTAGTCGATTTTGTGTCGAAATATAAACCATTCCACCAACAATTGCCACTACAATAATTGCGAAAATTATCCAGCTTTTCTTATTCATTTTACCTCCATTTACTCTAGTAAGTATAGCACGGAATGCGGTACAATAAAACTATGACGATTGTGCTAATTTTTGGATATTTGGTTACTTTGGCGGTTTTGCTGATAGTGCTGGGAGTTCAGCCGAAAACGTCTTCGCATAGCCAATTTGAGCTGCGGCGGAGAAGTGGACTAGGCGATGAAAAGGCTAAAATTCTTTTACAACAAAGGGAGTTTTTACGGGATATTATTTCGTTGCAGCGCGCCGTGGCTTCTTTATGTTTGGTAATTTTAAGTGTTATTAGCGTTTATTTGTTCAATTGGGCGGCTGGACTCGTTTTGTCAATTATAATAGCCCTGGAAATCGGAGCTATCGCGCGAATTGGCTTGTGGCAGAAATATTCACAGCAACTTTATGAAAAATACGAACCGCTAATTTTAACGACAATTGAGCGACATCAAGTAATTTTGTCGTTAATCCGTTCGGTGTCGCCGGTGGTTGGTGATAGTCGGGTGATTGAATCGAAAGAAGAATTGCTGGAAATGGTGGCTCAATCCAGCGGAGTGATTTCGTCTTCTGAGAAAAAGCTTATTGCTAACGGACTGAAGTTCAACGATATGAAAGTCGAGGAAATTATGACGCCGCGAAGCATGATTGAATCGGTGCCCATGAATGAACTTCTCGGGCCGCTAGTGCTTGATGATCTTCATAAAAAAGGGTATAGCAGATTTCCTGTCATTGATGGCGATATTGATCATGTTGTTGGTATGCTGAGAATTCAGGATTTGCTGACAATTGATCGTAAAGCAAAATCTCATCGTGCGGAAACAGCCATGAGTAAAGACGTCTATTATATTCGTGAAAATCAAACTCTACAGCACGCCTTGGCTGCATTTTTGAAAACGCAGCACCACTTGTTTATTGTTGTAAATGAGTTTCGAGAAACAGTTGGTCTACTGAGCCTAGAAGACGTAATTGAAGCGCTATTAGGTCAGAAAATCATTGACGAATATGATGTTTATGGAGATCTCCGTAAAGCCGCTACGGCTAATCCGCAGAAAAATAATCTGCCCACAAAAACTCGACGAGATGTTTAATTCTGGGAATTTGCCCAGATTATGCTATAATAACAGATATGAAAAATAGAATTTTGGCGGCAGAAACTTCTAAAAAAGTTAGTGAGAATATTACAGTTGCGGGCTGGGTTCATTCCAGGCGTGATCATGGCGGGTTGATTTTTATTGATTTGCGCGACCATACGGGTTTGGTTCAGTTGGTTATTAACCCTGATAAAAAAGATGCTTTTTCTTTGGCGGAAAGCTTGCGAGATGAGTTTGTGATTCGTGCCTGTGGCGTGGTTGCGGAG
>JABZJR010000051.1 GCA_015257705.1 Nanosynbacter sp. | reverse complement strand
ACTTCGTGCTTGAATAATAATCCGACAATCGCAATAGGAATTGAGCCGATAATAATTGCCCAGCCGTATTTATAATCAAACTTTCGACGCGCTCGCTTCCACCATAAACCACGCCACCAAGCCTGCAGGATTCGCCAGATGTCGCTCCAGAAATAAATCACCGCCGCCAAAATTGCTCCGATCTGGATTATCGCCGTAAAAGCCACTACACTCGGGTCGTCAATTCGCATTCCCAGCAATTTCTCAGCAATCGTCAAATGCCCAGTCGAAGAAATCGGTAAGAATTCCGTAATTCCCTCAATTATGCCGAGAATAATTGCTTGCCACCAAGCCACGCTTAAAAATTACCTTTCATCCTTCAAGTGTAGCATTAGCGGTAAAATCATTCAAATGCATGGGCCTAAGATTCGGAATTTTCTGCTTCAATCGAGTTATGATAGAACAAACCGCTAACATTTACACCCGCAGGAGTATAAATTTTCAAGCCAGTTATCGGCTTATAGAACTTCAAGCAGCCGTCAAAGAATATCGCGTTACACTTCTCGGAAACGGACAGCACGATTTTATCGCCATCGCGGCGCACGTTAATTTCTGGTTTATTCGCCTTTGGCAAATCCACAAACTCCGCCTCCACCTTAAATTTGTCAGAATTTATTCGCGAAACATTCCCCACTGGCATATCAATAAAAATTGAATTGGCATTCGTCGTATCTGGAATATCGATATTTACTTTCTTCGTGAGCTGCTGCGATTCACGCGCATATTCCAAGCCAGCGTGCGCGCTAAATATTGCGGCGCTTGCCAAACTCATGAAAACAACGGATGCCGCCACGATCATTGTGATTACAGACATTCGATTGACCTTCCAAGCGAATATGCTACGCGTTACAATTGCGCCAAATACAACCGTCGCGATTCCGCCAATTGCCAAGGAAGTCCACACTCCCCACGCCCACATTTGCATTCCCAAACCGCCGAGCATATTAACCATGGAAGCACCAAGCGCCCCGCCAACAATCAGCCCAAACAGTATCGCTAGCGTCGTGAACAGCACCACAGCGCCGATAAAATATTGGAAAAATTTCGCAATTGGGGTTTTTCCGACAGACGTAGTTGAATTTCCATCAGAGGAAGCCTCCTTAAGTGCAGCCAAAGTTACCGGCTTCCCGCGCATTCGTAATTTGTCTGACGCGGTTTTTGCTGGCGGCATTGACACCCACATCGCGAGGTAAACCAGTACCATCGTACCGAATGTCACGAACGGCGAGACAATTGCAATCAGTCGCACCCACAACGGATTGATATTAAAGTACGCCGCTATTCCCGCGCACACGCCACCAATGACAGCCCCGTCCGTGTCGCGCATCAATTGCTTTTCTGGCTTCTCGCCAGCATCCGCCAATTCATTCGTTAGATCCTCGCTATCATCCGAAAAATCACGCGGCTCGCCCATTTGATTTTTAATCGCCAAAACGTCATCATCGCCAATAACGCCCTCTTTCATCACGCCACGCTCGGCTAAAATCTCAACCATTCGCGCCTCAATTTCCTTCATCGCTTCCGCGTCGGCGTGCATATTTTTCTGAATCGAATTAAGATATTTTTCTAGCGATTTCTTAGCGTCAATTTCCACACTAAACGCCGTTTTTGCCAGATGAATCCTGGTTATTTCCTTCATTATTTTATTCCTTTCTCTAAGTTGTCAAGCGAATTATTTAACATATTTATGCGATCTTTAAGTTCATGAATCAACTGATCGCCGTGATTTGTCAATGAATAATATTTTCGCGGCGGACCTTGCTCGCTTTCCTGCCATTCGTGTTGCAGATATCCGTCTTTCTGCAGCCTGTTCAGCAGCGGATAAATCGTACCTTCGACCACTGTTAAGTCCGAATCGTTCAACTGCTTAACAATGTCGCCGGCGTACTGCGCTTTATTAGAACAAACCAGTAAAACGCAATAAACCAAAAATCCTTTTCGCAATTGGACCGCCAAGCTTTCCGCATAGCTATCAACGTCCACTTTTACCTTCTTTCGGTATGTTAGAACCCTTAATTTTGCCGTCTTTGATCAGGATTTGATAATCGCATTTCTTGGCCAAGTCAACGTCGTGCGTCACGATAATCAGCGTTGCGCCTTCTTGCTTGTTGTAATTGAACAGCAATTCTTCCACCTTCGCGCCAGTTTCGCTGTCCAAATTTCCCGTAGGTTCGTCCGCAAAAATAATCTGAGGACTACCGACAATCGCCCGCGCAATCGCCAAACGTTGCTTCTGACCGCCCGACAAATCCTTCGCACGATTCTTTCGTTTCTCGTATAAGTCCACCGCCTTCAGCGCCTCATTGATCTTACTTTCCCTCAAGCCCCTTGGCATTTTCACAATTTCCAGCGGCAAGCTCACATTATCTGTCACGCTTTCATTGCCCTGAACAAAGAAACTCTGAAAAATAAAACCTATTTTTCTCGCGCGGAACTCGTCAACTTGCTTTTGTTTCAATTTCAGAATGTCCTGACCGTCAATAATCACTTGACCTTGCTGCGGTCGATCCAAGCCAGAAATTGCATGCATCAGCGTCGATTTTCCCGAACCAGATTTTCCCAAAATCGCCACGCTCACGCCCGTTGGAATCTGCAAACTTACATCATTTAGCGCCACAAATTGGTTCTTCTTTTTGCCGTAAATTTTCGTCACATTTTTAAGCTCAATCATAACAATTCTCCTATTCCGTTCTTAACGCCTCAATTGGATCTAATTTTGTTGCCTTGCGGCTCGGCAGCCAGCCAGAAAATACCGCCATAATCATCAGCCCGATTATCAAAAGCCCCATTTGCAAAGGATTGACGACTAATAAATTCGTACCTTGCTCCAACTTCAGAAAATTAGCAATCATAGGATTGAGTAGCGACATCAAACTCGCCAAACCAACGCCAATCAAGCCACCAAGAAGTCCAACCCACGCCGCTTCGTACCTGAACATTTTACCGATATCACGACCTCGCATTCCCAAAGCTTTCATTAGCCCAATCTGGCTAGTTCGCTCCAAAACCGAAATGTACATCGTATTAACGATTCCAAACACGCTCGCAAGCAACGCCAAGCCGCCAAACCCAATCAGCGCCATTTGGGCCATATTCACAAAAGTCAGCATAGCCTTGCGCACATCCTGAACCGAAGACGCCACGTAGTCCTTACCAAGTTCACTCTTCACCGCCTCAACGTTTTTCTCATCATCAACCGACGCAATTACATAAGAATACTCATTAGGCAAATTTTTAGCGTGACTGAAGGAGTAAATCTCCTTAGCGTCATCCACAGAAACGCGCACAGCTGGCTGGTAAAATAGAATCGTGTCCGAAGGTTTATCGACTGCCGCAACTTTCAGAGATATTTCTTTGTCAGCGTTCTTGCTCGACGAATCTCCTTTTTTCAATCCCAGCGTAATCGTTTGACCAATTGCCGATTTTGCATCACTAAATCCCATTTCTTTTACGTAAGATTCCGGAATAACAACCTCGCCCTTTTTCGGCATAAAATTGTCCAAATCACCAGCCGCAAACTTCATTCGAGTTTTATCAAACTTCACGGTTACACTCGGCACGAATTTTTTGTCGCTTGCTGGACTTTTAGCGTACAAAACTCCATACATAGAATAAGCTGGCGTCACTTTTTCTACGTGCGGAACTTTCTGTATTTTTTTCACATCGTTATCAGTCATCGAATATTTTTCTATCGCCTTAGACTGATCCTTCTCCGTATCTTCCGAGTCGCTATATTCTGGAAGATTGCTATCAGGTCCCGACGAGGTCACTTTTTTATAGACCGAAACAGATTTTTTATCGCCAGCCGCGTCGACCATACTGTTCGTATATAGCCGACCGCCTTCTCCAGCCATCAGCGCCAGACCAATCGTAAACGCTCCAACTGAAATTGCCAGCGCGGTTAAAATCGTGCGGCCTTTTGACTGTCCCAAATTTCGACCGGCGCGTTTAATAATGTCAATTCTTCTCACATTAAGCTCCTTGTTGATTTACTATACATAGTACTATGTTATACAAGGTACCTTAAATAGTCAAGGTATTTTTGAAAATAATATTCAAAAAATCGCAGACTCTGCCAGCTTAGGGGTCGCTATTTTCGCCTAGCTTTAACTATCTTCGCCAAGCCATTAAGCGCGCGCTTATAAAAAGAGTCAACGTTCACACGCTCCCGCGGCTCGCCGTCGTTCACGCTGTCCTGAATCTCGCGACTGCCCGCAACAACCCCGTTTTTCTCTATCGACTCATTATCCACCAAACCAGCCATATATCTAGCAGCATCAAAAAACGTCGGATCTCCCCAAATCTTGACTTCTTCATCATCTCCGTAATCAACTACTGCAGAAATAACCTGCTCGTCGTCCTTATTGTAGATTTCATCATCAATCTCTTCATCGCCATACTCAGCATCAAAGCGTCCGCTATAAAATCGACAATCAGCGACAATACCACGACACAAATCCCCCTGGTCATTTCTCTGCCATATGCTCATCAATATCACCAGATCAGAAGTAGACAGATCAGCCTCCTCAAGCAGCTTAACAGACTGTCCTTTACTGATAATTAGACGACCGCTTCCCTCTACCCTAGACTCATCAATATACATCACATCCTGCGGCGATACGTCCGGATAAGTATCGAGTGTATATAGCACTTCAGGAGACATTGTCTCGGCTGTAACTTGTCGTAATCTATCAGGCACTCCATTATTATATTCTTCAAACATTTTATGACCTCCTCAATTTAATCTTATTCCTCATCATACTCATCTTCAATCTCTTGGTCCAGAATCTCTTCAATCACGTCTTCCAGCGTAATAATTCCCAACTCCGTCTCATCGTCCATCACCACAAACAGATGATTGTGCGTTTGAATAAATCGGCTTAAGACTGTATCCAGGCGCGACCTCTTGTCAATATCGTAAATTTTATCGCGGTACAATTGGCTAATTGGTAGCGGCAAATCCTTCCCGACAACATCCTTCACGTATAAAACTCCGACCAATTCCCCGTCAGATTGAACTGGAATTCGCGAATGTCCAGCGTGCTTGATCTGAGCGAGTAGAGTCGCGTCCAGCTCGTCATCCAAATCCACGACAAAAACCTCGCTCATCGGCGTAACCAAATCGCCAGCCGTCTTTTTACTAAACTGCAACGCACCCGCCGCAATTCGACTTTCGTCATAATCAACCGGACTGTCAGACCTGACGGCGTGCTCGTGAATAATCTCCTCCAGCTCCTGATGAGAATATAATTGCGGCGTTTCCTTACCCAACCAGCGATTCAACAATTTCGACATCGGCGTAGCAAGCGGCCAAAATAGCACGTAAATCACATCAAGT
>JABZJR010000050.1 GCA_015257705.1 Nanosynbacter sp. | reverse complement strand
ACTGGATCCAGTACCGTGATTTTTTGCATGACCTGAGAGATCTCATCACAACGGAGATCCCCTTGTATAAGGCAAGCAGCCTTGCTATCGCCAGAAAGCTGGCAGAATCCGGATCTTAATCCGTGGACCAGCCCATATGCGGAATGTGCGATGAAGCAGACTTATTCTTCATTACGACTGCCTTGTCGTACATTCCCTGTAATTAATACACTTAACGTTAAGAAGTCCTCATTCGGGGCTGTTTTTTATTTCAGCACCACACACTCTTTAACTACGGGCGGATTTCCGTCGACAGAAATTGCCAGCATTTGCATATCACAGGTTTCATACTGCGCATTTTTGGCAATGAACATCTCTGCAGAAAAGCGCATTTGCTGCTGTTTTTTATTTGTAATTGCCGCCAAGCCATCGCCGAAATTGTCATTTTTACGATATTTGACCTCTGTAAAATATAAAACATTGTCTTTTTTACTAACAATATCAATTTCGCAATATCGCGTTCGCCAATTCCGCTCTATAATCTCATGACCATCAGCCACCAACCAATCCGCCGCCGCTTGCTCACCTTTATCGCCAATTTGACGCGTTGTGTCTTTTTGCTGGTTTTTAGATTTTCCGTCGTCAGACGCATTCTGCGAATTTGCCTCAACATTAGCATATTTAGCCAACGGCGCAAAACTCAGCCGATGTAGCGGAGTTACGCCCAGATTATCAATAGCCGCTCGATGCTTCGCCACTCCATAACCAACGTGCGAAGAAAAATCATATCCCTGATAAATATCATCCTGCTTCGCCATAAATTTATCGCGAGCCACCTTTGCAATAATAGACGCCGCCGAAACGCTCGGAATCAGACCGTCGGCTTTCGCTATAATTGTCACATACTTTTCCAGCGGTGTACCCGCCAAAAAATTGACCGTCCCATCGATAATAATCTCATCAAACTTCGAGCCATTTTTCTGGCATTTCGCTTGAATTTCTTTGACTGCGCGCCGCGTCGCCAGTTTAAGCGCCTCGCTCATCCCTATTTCATCCAGCTCCTCAGCAGAAACCCAACCCAACGCCCAAGCCGACGCTTGCTCGCGAATTTCCTCATCAAGCAACTCACGCCGCTTTTTAGTCAATTTTTTACTATCATCAAGCCCTTCAATTTCAGCGCCGCCCAAAACCACCGCGCCAATCACCAACGGTCCAGCCCACGCGCCGCGCCCGACTTCATCAATTCCCAGAATCACCCGACAATCTTCCCTTTTTAGTCATAAAATCCGCGATAATCCAGCCAGACCAAATTGTTGCCGCGCCTAATGTATTCGCCAAAATATCCCAATTTGTGTCGTCCAATTTTATGCTCGCCAAGCCCACCTTGACCATAAATAATTCCGCCAACTCATTAATACAACCCAGCGCCGAGACTAAAGCAAATACTGAAAACGCCATCACCAGCCAATGCGCCCGCCATTTCATCGACGAAACCAAATACGCCCAGAACAGCCCCGTAAATAGCCCACCACCCACAAAGTGCGTCGTAAAACTAGTGTCCTGCCCGTCAATTAACGGCGATGGCAAATACCAAGATATGAAAAACAACAAACACGCTACGTAAAGTAGCCAGCGATATTTTTGCTCACTATCAAAGCCGTTTTTCTTCAAAACATAAGGAGTCACCACAGCCAAAGTCGTCGGAACAAGGATGGATATATAATGGAATATTGCCATATTGAGATTATAACATGAGAAAACCGCCTCAGATTAAGAGACGGTTTTAACGATTAACCAATTGACAATTACGCGTCTTTGTGGCGAGCTGCAACTTCAGCAGCCTTAGCATCAAGTTCAGCCTGAGCGGCATCTTTTTCAGCTTGTTTTGCAGCAGCAGCCTGAGCAGCTTCTTCCTTCAAGCGTTCAGCTTCCGCCTCTGCCTTAACGTCATGGATGTCATTAACAGCAGCGCGATCGAAATTCTTAGCCGTCAAGCGAGCTGACTTACCGCTACGCTGGCGAAGGAAGCTTAAGAACTTGCGGCGAACCTTAGCACGACGAACAATCTCAATCTTCTCAATCAGTGGACTGTGCATCAAAAATGACTTTTCAACGCCAACACCTGAAGCAATCTTTCTAACCGTAATGCGTGATGTGTGTGATTTTTTATTGTCGGTACGGATAACAACACCCTCGAACATCTGAATACGCTCTTTGTTGCCTTCCTTAATTTTCTGGTAAACACGAACTGTGTCACCACTGCGAGCATCGACAACTGCTTGCTTTTTTTGTGCTTGGTTGATTTTGTTGATTAACTCAAAACTCATAATTTTTTCCTATCTTCCGAACTCGCTCCGACTGGCCACGCAGTTGTACCTCTGCGGCTCCACATCAAACAAGGCTCGAATATTTAACTCTCGTACAATTACATAAGATAATAACACAAATCTAAAGAAATATCAATTAAATAAAATTGGAGTATAATATAGTTATGGATTACAATAAATTAGCACTCGAACTACACGAAAAATACAAAGGTAAAATTACGACTAGCCTCAGAGATAAAGAGGAGCTTAATCGCGACAAGCTTAGCGCCTATTACAGCCCTGGCGTCGGCGCAGTCAGCCAAGCAATTGCCGAAAATCCAGCCGATTTACCAAAATACACTTGGACAAACAATCTAGTCGCCGTAATCTCAGACGGCTCAGCGATTTTAGGCTTAGGTAATTTGGGACCAAAAGCCGCCATGCCAGTCATGGAAGGAAAAGCTTTGCTATTTAAGCATTTTGCCGATGTCGACGCAGTGCCAATTGTGCTAGACGGTCACGAGCCAGAAGAAATCATTGCCACGGTTAAAGCCATCGCGCCAAGTTTCGGAGCCATCAACCTCGAAGACATTGCCGCACCAAAATGCTTTGAAATTGAAGAGCGATTGAAGGCAGAATTAGATATTCCAGTCTTCCACGACGACCAACACGGCACGGCTGTCGTTGTGTTGGCGGGCTTAATTAACGCCGCTAAGCTGACAGGACGAAACCTGGCAGATTGCAAATTCGTGGTCATCGGCGCAGGCGCAGCTGGCACGGCAATCATCAAATTGTTAAATCTTTACGGAGCAAAAAACATCGTAGCGGTGGATAGCCGAGGAATTGTCGGAAAATCACGCACAGATTTGAACGCTGAAAAAACCGCACTATTGGAATATGTCGACGCATCACAATCTGGCTCAATTGAAGACGCCATCACCGACGCAGACGTATTCATCGGCGTATCGCGCGCAGGACTGCTCACTCCAGAATTAGTCCAAAAAATGGCGAAAGATCCAATCGTATTCGCACTAGCAAATCCTGTTCCAGAAATTATGCCAGATGTCGCCAAACAAGCCGGCATCGCAATCATCGGTACGGGTCGTAGCGACTTTCCAAACCAAGTCAACAATTCTCTGGCCTTCCCTGGAATTTTCCGCGGCGCATTAGATCACGGAGTTAAGAAAATCACCGATCAGCACAAATTGGCGGCTGCTGAAACACTAGCTAGCCTGGTTGAAAATCCAACCATCGACAAAGTCGTCCCAACTGCGTTTGATGAAGGCGTTGTTGAAGCTATTGCGAATGTCATTAGATAAGCCTAAACACCAGCACCGTCAGCTGCCTCAATGCGTCTAGTCCGCCCAGTAAATACTGGCAATAATTCTTCCTGGTTATTTTTGTCGCAAGCACCCAAAAGCATTAATAAATGAGCTACACCGTTCTCTTCTAGTATCTTTCTCACAGACTCATCATCCACCTTATCCATAGCGATGTGCGACACATACATCCTTAGTGCGTCAGATGTTTGGGCTTTCCAGCTAAAGATACTAAAAGGATACTTATTTTTATCTCGATATCTTAAGGTCGTCCAAGAATCACGTAATCCAGAATCTGACGTTGCAACAATTTCTGCCGCTAATTTTAATTTATTATAAAGACTGGGCAAAATACTCTTCTGCTTTTTCTTTGTCTCATAGCCAGACATTCTGTGTTCAATTCTCTTGGTTATTTCAGTACGAACATCGACTACTATCGTAACACCATTACCGCTTCTCTTAATATATAAAACCTTAGCCAATTCCTTATCTAGCCATGGAAATGTTTCATGACTAAGCTCTATATAATCCCCGACCTTCAAGTTAACCTCAGTAGCCTTAATATTCTGATCACTCACCTCGCAATTATACTGGCGTGATTGCTTATTTCTCTTTCTCTTTCTCTTCTTCACCTTACTCAAAGATTCAGCGGCGATTTTAGGTGCCACTTTGTAAGTTCTGAATTTTTCAGAAAGAACCTTTAGCTCGCCTTCTAGAATTGACTTCATTTTTTCTTCCACCACTGATTTGGCAAGAGTCTGTGCGTTCGGACAATTTTCCTCGAATACAATTTCCGTATATTCACGAGCTAACAACTCCTCGTCCAGATCTCTCATCCCGCCTACACAGTCGAGTATGGTTTTCGCCAACTCCAGGTCTCTTTCATAATTAAAGAAGGCTTCAATGCGCTCCATACGCGCACCACTTTTATTCCTAGACATCGTCTCAAGCTCATCGGCTTTAAGCATTGAAAAATTTGTCAATAGCTCAACCAAGTGATGTGTCTTTTCGCGAACTGGATCGTATTCAGGTCGACTTACTCCAAATTCTATAGGCGGAAAAGTGCTGTCTTTTCTATAAATCCCATCAATCACAGACCTCTTAGTTTCTAATGCGAGTTGCATATATCCAGAGTCGGCATCATCTGGGCTGAGATTGTTATTCCTCTGAAATTTCTTTACTGTAGGAATTTTACACCCCTTAAGATTGCAGTATTTCGGAATATTAACTTCCGCTATATTATCAGGAAAAATCTTATCTAACGACGATATAAAAGCATCGAGCGAGGTTTTATATTCCTTATTAAATTCCTCTCTTAACCGAGAACTCACTTCATCAAAATCGTAGCGAACCTCCAAATATTCGGGAGACTGACCGTACGCATCCCTAGTCTGCTTAAGCATATCAATTACAGGCTTATATTTCTCAACCAAATCCTTAAACACAGATGAGTCTTTAGGAACATCTTCATATATATATTCAAGGAAATTGATAACAGTATCGAAAATTTCACAGACAGAGTCTTTCTCAGACTCTGAAGGTTCACCATCGTAATAAGAGTGTTCCGGAATTTCGCTCATAAACTAATATTTTATCAGTTTATGGCTATAAAGTCAATTATATTACTCTGTTAACTTCTTCCAATGTTGTTTCACCACGAAGAGCCGCCAACACGCCAGCCTGGAGTAGCGTCACCATGCCATCTTCTTTTGCAGCTTTTTCGATTGCCTCAGTGTGAACATCCTCAACATCGCCGCGCAAGAATTTCTGAATATTCTCGCTCACGACCAGTTGCTCCATTACCGGAATTCGCCCCTTATAGCCGAACGGTACGTCATCTGTCGGCACTGCACGCCAAAGCTTAAACG
>JABZJR010000004.1 GCA_015257705.1 Nanosynbacter sp. | reverse complement strand
GGCGTTGATATCGACTTTATCATTCCCTACACCGCCGAGCATCCTGGAATTGACTATATGAATATCTATTCAGCTACTCCTTTGCCGCCGAATTATCACGATTTGGGTGCGTATAATAACGGTTCAGAGGAAGACCGTGAAAACGCTAAGGACGAATATGGTCTTTCACCGATGCGTGCCGTACAGAGGCGTTATGGCAAATACGTTCGGAAGTTTGTGAAAAATCATCATCCCGACGCGATTCACGCGCATGATTGGTTGACAATGGAGGCTGGAATAATTGCTAAGGAAATGACGGGCGCGCCGCTAATTGTGCACGTTCACGCGACGGAATTTGACCGTTCTGGCGAGCAGTCAGGAAATCCTCTAGTTCACGAAATTGAGCAACAAGGCTTGTTGATGGCTGATCGGATAATCGCCGTTAGTGAAATCACGAAGGAAATAATTGTTAAGAATTATCACATTCCGCCAGAGAAAATTGAGGTGGTTTATAACGCGATTGATTTGGCTGATTTGCCGCCGCATGAGTATGACGCCAGCACTTACAGGTACTTGGAAGAGTTGAAAAAGGACGGCTATACGGTTGTCGGCGCGTTGACGCGACTCACGGTTCAGAAGGGTTTGACGTATTTTGTGCGAGCTGCAGCGAAGGCGCTTGAGAAATATGAGAAAATAGTTTTTGTTTTATCTGGAAATGGCGAGCAAAGAGATGAACTGATTGAGCTGGCGGCAGATTTAGGTATTAGCGATAAGATGATTTTTACGGGATTTGTGCGCGGAAAACAGTGGCGAGATATTTACTGTTTGATTGATGTTTTTGTGATGAGTTCGGTTTCTGAGCCATTTGGCTTGACTGCCTTGGAGGCGGCACATCATGATACGGCACTACTTATTAGTCGTCAATCTGGCGTCGGCGAGGTTCTGAATAATATTATGCGGTTTGATTATTGGGACGTGAATAAATTGGCGGATGAAATTGTTAATATCGCTGAATCACCTGCCTTACAGAAGTCTCTGAAGAAAAACGTTAAGAATGAATACGCGAGAATTTCCTGGCAAGACGCCGCTAGAAAATGTCTGAAACTATACAAAGGAGCGCTGGCATGAATAAAAATAAAGGAATAGTTTTATATCTACACGTACATCAACCGTGGCGAATACGCGAGTATAGTATATTTGACGTGGCTTGGAAGCATAATTATTTCTCTGGCGGTCAAAATCCAGATCAGGACAATCAAAAAATATTCCAAAAAGTTGCAGAAAAGTCGTATTTGCCGATGAATGCTTTACTTGAAAAATTATTGAAAAAATATCCTGATTTTAAGATCTCGCTGAGTTTTAGTGGAACGTTTTTAGAGCAAGCCGAAAGGTTTAATCCTGAAGTTTTGGAAAGCTTCAAGCGCTTGGTAAAGACTGGTCAAGTAGAAATCTTATCAAGTCCGTATCATCACAGTCTGGCGTTTTTCTATTCGCGCAAGGAATTCGAGCGTCAAGTTGAGCTTCACCGCTGGAAGATTCGTGAGATTTTTGGTGCGGAAACGCGAGTTTTGGCAAATACAGAATTGGCATATAGCGACGACTTGGCAAAATGGGCTGAGCAGGATGGTTTCAAGGGTGTGCTGGCTGAAGGTTGGGATCCGATTTTGAATTGGCGCAGTCCGAATTATGTATATCAACCGAGAGGCACGAAGAAAATTGGATTGCTACTTAAGAATTATCGATTGAGTGATGATTTAGCGTTTAGGTTTAGTGATCGAAAATGGAATGAATGGCCGTTGACCGCGGACAAGTTTAACACGTGGGTGGAAGATTCTGTCCGTTACGCGCCACTGCTTAACTTGTTTATGGACTATGAAACTTTCGGCGAACATCAATGGGCGGAATCTGGGATTTTCGGCTTCTTTGAGAAGTTTGTTGATAAATGGTTGAGCGCTAGTGGTAATACTTTCTATACCGTTAGCGAAGCGCTGGACGCGAATGCGCCTGCCGGTGAAATAAGTATGCCGTCACCTGTAACGTGGGCGGACGCCGAGCGGGATTTGACGGCTTGGAACGGAAACAGCCTGCAGAAAGAAGCTTTGCGATATGTCTATGAGTTTGAAGATGAGGTCTTGAATAGTAAGGACGAAGGTTTAATTAGCGATTGGCGAAAATTGCAAACTTCAGACCACTTCTATTACATGGGAACGAAGAATTTTACTGACGGCGACGTTCACGCTTATTTTAGTCCGTATGATTCGCCATACGACGCTTTTCTTTACTATATGAATACCATTCGTGATATGAAATCTCGATTGAGGAAATAGCCAAACATTCTTGCCAAATAAAAACTCCCTCTAAATGCGAGGGAGTTTCTGTGTAATCCTGTTAAATTAGCTTTTACGAGCCTTAACTTCGTTGCGACCAAGGTTTTTCTTAGTCTCGGTGTAAGTAGCGTGTTGCTTTGCAATTGGGTCGTACTTACGTAGTGTCAATTTACCCTGACCTTTTGTGGTGCGATTCTGGGTGTTAACAGTAGTATAGTAAGTTCGGTGGTTGCTCAAGTTACTCACCAAACCAATCAGCTTTCGTTTCGTATTCTTCTTTGCCATCTCTTTACTCGTTAGATTTTATAAAACGTCTTGGCTAATTATAGCATGGGTGAAGTGAAAATGCTAGTACCATATCAGATTTTACTAATTTTTATGCTTACTTCGCCGATTGATAAGGCGCGTCGGACCCTAATCTTTCTTTTCCAAGTATAAATATTTATCCAGCCATTCATCCGTCGGTTCAAGGTGTTTGTCGTCAATCTTTTTGAGCGGCATATTTTTTGCCATATCATCCGCAAGCCCCAATATTACGTCCTTGAGTTCAATATTATCTTTGTAATAATCCGGTATGTTTTTATATCCGACCCTCGCTCCAACAATATTTCCAGTTATTGCCGCTGTTGAATCTGAATCCCCGTCGTGATTTGCCGCCGCAATGATCGCCTCCTCAAAATCGTCTTGGTACTTGACCGAGCAATAAATAGCAATCGCAACCGACTCTTCGGCGACCCAACCTTCCCCGAGTTGATAAAGAGCTTCTTGATCTTCAACGTCAGATTTGGCTAAGCGAACGGCGTTATTAAACAGTTTGGTCAGCTCGGCTTTTTCGCTATCACAACCAATCTCAAAAGGATCTTGATCTCCATAAACTTTCTCGGTAGTCCAGTCGTTCATTTTCTGGATTGCGATTTGCACGGCTTCTTCTATCGATTTTCCGTCCAGTGCGTAATAAATTATATATCCCAGCGTGTATGCGGAAAGAATTGCCAGAGGATGCCCGTGAGTCAGCGCGCAAGATTTGGCGGAAATTTCACCGACAACGTATTCTTTGCAATACAAGGCAATTGGCGCAATTCGCATAACTCCACCGCAGCCTTTACTGCCGTTGAGACCACCTTCTAATGTTCCTCTTTCTCCCGAGGAAAGTGAATCAAGGCACGTCATTCCTGGACTTCGCACGGCGTTTAACTCCGGAATATTTTTTATCCAAGCTACTGGCATGTGCTCGACCTGTCCAGCTTTTTGTTGCGTGTCAAGCCAATCCAAATACGCCAAATATATCGCCTCTGACGGAAGTGGAGCTATGCCACGCGTTTGAAGCCGTGTAGATCGCCATAAAAGTCCGCAAGCTGTAAATAGCGTCATCTGCGTATCGTCCGAAATCATACCAATTCCATCCGTAAATCGAGTCGTTGATCTCGGCACTATGTCGCGCTCAAACTCTATTTGATAGCCGAGCGCATCGCCAATTGCCCCGCCCAACATTGATCCGCGCACTTTATCAATTCTCTGCTCTATCGATTGTTTCATCACAACACCCTCCTAATCTTGTTAAGATTATATCATTAGCCAAACTTTTGGTGGTCGTTTTATAGTATAATTATCAGAAAGGTTACTCACTTAGTGACTGCGGAGGATATTTATGAATGATGATAAGAAAATAATAAAAACCACAAAGAGGATTTATCCTCAAATATACTCTTATATTCTGCCAGATATTCCAGCAAATAAAGGTTGGCAAAAAGTCGGATACACAGAACGTAAAGACGTTGATTCACGAATATTAGAACAGACTAAGACTGCAGCTGTAAAATTGCGATATGAGAAATTATGGAGCGCTAGCTCTTTTTCTAACGCAACTCACGAATTCTTCAAGGACAAAGATCTTCATAAATATTACGTAAAAAATGGAATTGAGAAGAGTAAAAAGCAGGACGATGGCGGATTGGGCGAGGAATGGTTTTACTTCAATGGTACGCCAGAAAAATCTAAAGAATTGTTTGATGATTACGCTAATGGCAATTTATTCAGTCGATCTTCCGAGAAAAGTCCGTATAAATTGAGAAAGGAGCAAGAACGTGCCGTTTCTCAAACCCTTGCTTATGCAGAATCTCATCAGACCACAGATTTTTCTTCGCCAAATAAGGAAGCGGAATTCTTATGGAATGCAAAGCCGCGTTTTGGTAAAACTCTCTCTTCTTACGATTTTGCAAAAAAGTTTAACGCTAAGAATGTTTTGATAGTTACTAATCGCCCAGCAATCGCTAATTCGTGGTTTGATGATTTCGATAAATTCATTGATGGATATTATTTTATTTCGACCGCGGATTCATTGAAAGAGCGTGAAACTTTGTCTAGGGATGATTTTCTCAATAAAGCCAATTCATCAAGTGAGGATAAACAGATAACTTTCTTAAGTCTGCAGGACTTGAAGGGCGGTAAAGTTTTTGGTGGACCACATAACAAATTAAAATGGGTGGCGGATCTTAAGTGGGATTTGTTAATTATAGATGAGGCTCATGAAGGTGTTGATACAGACAGAACTAATGAAGCTTTTGGAAAAATTAAGCGCAGGTTTACGCTGCATTTATCTGGAACACCTTTTAAGGCAATAGCGGATGGGCATTTTAAGGACAATCAGATATTCAACTGGACTTATATTGATGAGCAAAAAGCTAAGCAAGAAGAACTGAAGAACTTGGACGATTCTGGTGATCATGTTAATTTGCCAGATATGAGATTATTTACCTACAAGATGTCCGACATTATCTCTGATCGGCTTGAAAAAGGCATGGAGATGGACGATGAAAATATCGATTATGCTTTTGAGTTGAATGAAATGTTTGCAACAGACACAAGCGGTAAGTTTATTCATGAGAATGATATTTCAACGTTCTTAAATCAATTAACTTCAAATGAAAAATATCCATTCTCAACTCCTGAATTAAGAGATCAATTAAAACACACGTTTTGGCTGGTAGGAAACCGTGTCGCTTCAGCAAAGGCTATGGAGAAAATGTTGCGCCATCACCCAGTATTTAGTGAATATAAAATAGTGCTTGCCGCGGGCAATGGAAGGTCTTCTCAGTCTGACAATAATTCATCTGAAGATGAAATGAAGGATACTGCAGCTAACGAGAAAGCTCTGAGTAGGGTTAAAAAGGCTATCAAGGAGAATGACCGCACCATAACCTTATCTGTGGGGCAACTGACAACTGGAGTTACTATTAAAGAGTGGTCTGCCGTGCTTATGCTGTCTGATATTAAATCTGAGTCGTTGTACATGCAGGCAATATTCCGTTCTCAGAACCCGTATGAATTTATAGATAATAACGGCAACCTCTGTCGTAAAAAGTCGGCTTACGTCTTTGATTTTTCGCCGAATCGCGTGCTTAAAGTTTATGACAAGTTCGCCAACAGCCTATTGGCGGACGTAGCGAGAGGTGAAGCTACAGAAAAAATCAGAGAGCAAAACGTGGCAGAATTGCTGAACTACTTCCCTGTCTTGGCGGAAGATGAATCTGGTAAGATGATCGAATTGGATGCAGAGCAAGTTTTGACTTTCCCTAAAGCTATCGTCGCAAAGGAGGTTGTGAACCGTGGTTTTGTTACTAATTTGTTATTTGTAAACATTAACAATGTCTTTAATATCCCTTCTGAGGTGATTGCAGCATTAAATAAGGCTCCTTCAACTAGCGACACTGATAAGCAGACTAAAAGCGAAGAGGTTCAACACGACCCAGATCGTAAAAAGAATCGAGATCACAGAATATCTGTAAATAAGGATAAACTACTCGGTAATAAGGTTTATACTTCAAGAATGCAGGATATCGTGTTGTCTGCGGTTGATTCGGATATGGAGGCAGATGAGATCGTTGAAAAAATTACCGCTGACTGCATGCCTGAAATATCTGAGCTCCTTGGGAAATATAAAGATTCCTATTCCCCTTCAAAGGCAGAGCTTGACAATATTAAAAGTGGGCTCCGTGAAAAGGTCAAAGAAGCGGCAGAAGAGTTTGTGTCTGGCGATATAGCAGACAGAATAGCTCAGGATAAGTTAGCGGATAGCCTGGCGAATATCATTGAGAAAGATCTCCCTAACGATACCGTCATTCGTGAAGAAGAAGATAATTACGAAAAAGAAGAAAAGTCTGAAATGGACCAAATTAGGAGGAAATTACGTACATTTACTCGCGCTATTCCTTCATTCATTATGGCTGCCAGTAAAGACGTAGATGAAATCACATTGGATAACATCGAGGATACCGTTTCTGACAAGGATTTTGAGGAACTATTTACAGAAAAAGACAGCGAACCATTTACAAAAGACGATTTCCGTAAAATTCGCGGCCCATGGACAAATCCAGAAACTGGCGAAACATTTGAAGGATTTTTTGATCGCTACACATTTAACGCTGCCATTCGAGAGTTTGAGGAGAAACGACAGGAAATTGCAGATTACCTCTCCCCTGGCGCCAAAGAAGATATTTTCTCTTACATTCGCCCGTTAAAAACAAATCAGATTTTTACGCCAAGGGGAGTTGTAAATAAAATGCTTGATTTGTTGGAAGAAAATAATCCTGGCATATTTGAAGATCCAAATACGACATTTGCGGATTTATATGTAAAGAGTGGATTGTATCTTACGGAAATAGCAAAGAGGTTAAATAGAGGACTTGAGAGTAAAATACCAGACAAATCGGAAAGAGTAAAACACATCCTTGAGAAGCAACTTTATGGATTTGCGCCAACGAATATTATCTACAATATCGCACGCAAGTACATTTACGGGACATTTTCGGGTATTGATGATAGCAATCTTAAGCAATTAGATTTAACTGACGCGTTTAAAAAGGGAGAGACGTTAAACATGAAATTTACAGCAGTAGTTGGAAATCCGCCGTATCAGGGAGAGAATCGTCAGCAGATTTATCCAGATTTCTGGACAGCATCCATAAAGATTGCTGATGTATCTTGCATGATCTTCCCTGTTGGATGGCAGGAGCCTAAGGATGCTAATAATCTGCGAAAGATGAATAAAGAAAGCGTAAAAAGAGATAGGCAGATAGTAAAAATAGATAATATAGAAGATGCGTTTCCTGGTGTTTCTGGGGCAAAGTGGACAAACATAATATTATGGAAAAAAGGATACAACAATGGTCTAGATGGAAGACAGTTGGTATTTGAAAATGGAGAAAATCCGATAAAAAGACTTCTTCCTATAAGTAAATTGGATATTAAAAAACCTCAAGAAATTATAGACCTGGCTGAAAAAATTCAATCATTTTCTGGGTTTTTGTCAATGCAAACGATAACGTCGGTGCTCAAGCCGTATGGCTTGCGCACCGACGTTATCAGGGATTCTTCAAAATATGGATTGCCTGATATACATGATAAAAGAATGAGCAAAACAGATATAAGATTATATTCATCCAAGGGGAAGGTATTTTATGTACCGCATGATTATCCGTTTCCTAGTTTAGATAATCAATTGTCAAAATATAAGGTATTCGTACCTTATGCATGGGGAAATTGGTCTGCGAGTTCGCCATTTTTAGGTGGTGCCTATGCTAATGTTATCGTAGCTGGACCGAATGAAGCCTGTACTGAAACTTTTCAAGAACAAGGAGGGTATGACGATGAGGCGTCTGCCTGGAATCTTGCAAAGTATATAAATACAAAATTTGTTAGAGCACTTTTATATCTAAATAAGCATAGTCAACATTCAACTACATCATGGGGTGCTGTGCCAGTTCAGGACTTTTCTGAAAAATGGTGGTGTTTATCAATTGACGAAATAGACAGATGTCTGATGAAAAAGTATGATATTCCCCAGGATATTCAAGATTTTGTTTTTAATAACATTCAACCCTGCAGTGAATCAAATATTATAAATATTTCGCGCCAGTAGAGCAATAATGCAGTTGAAGCAAGTTGACATTCTTGAAAACACCATTCGCCGCCACGGCGACTTGTTGGATGTTCTTTTACTGGACAGGACGCGGACGACGAAGCGAAAATCGCATAATATCTTGTGGGCTACCGACTCTTACGTCGGTCATAATCCAAAGCAAGAAATATCGATTTTAGACATCACGGGGTCAAATACATATTTGATACAGCCCAGGATTGCCAAATCAAAGGAAGAGCAAAAAAGCCGCACAAAGGATAAGGCTGAGGTTTTTACGCCAAAGAATATTGTCAGCCAGATGAATAGACAGATAGACTGGAGTTCAGGAAACTGGCCTGCAGACGAGAGTAATTGGAAGGATTACGTCAAAGAACTTCGTCTGGAGATAACCTGTGGTGAGGCGCCGTTTATAGTCGGTCGATACAATGCCGCCAGCGGGAAAAAAGTATTGAAACTGTCTGACAGAGTGGGATTTTTAGACCGTAAACTTCAGGTTGTCGGTTCGTATTGTAATGATAAGGAAGAGTGGTTGGAATGGGCGGTTGTTGCTTTTCAATGCTCTTACGGATATGAATGGCAAGGTGATAATCTTCTTCTAGCCAGAGAGAATCTTTTATACACTTTCATCGACTACTGGAATGATAAATTCCCTAACGATAAGATAAATCTTGACAGGAAAATATCAAAAGAAAAAATGGAAATGTTATTACGGGTTGCGGAAATTATTTCTTGGAACATTTTCCAGATGGACGGAATTAAAAACGTGATACCGATGAGTTGTCGCCATGAAGTGATAGAAAAAGAAATTCCCCCTATGATCAAATTATGGGGCGAATCTCCAAAGATTATTAAGAATGAGTGTGCTGGGTGTAAAAATAACGATCACTTTAAGCATAATGGCAAATATGTCTTTATTATGGATTGGGAAAAAGGAAAAACAGTTAAATTTATAAACTTAATGAAGGCGAAATAAAAAAAAGATCCGCATCTCTGCGAATCCGTGTTTCATGTGGAGCCACGATCGGGGCTTGAACCCGAGACCTCATCCTTACCATGGATGCGCTCTACCAACTGAGCTATCGCGGCGTAACAGGCTTAATTTTAGCATATTAAGCCGTATTTAATCAACTGAGTTATTTTTTACGAGTGGATTTTTTGGCTGGCGTGCCGGCTTCTTTTGGCAGTTTTGGCGTGACAAATGCCTCTACTATTCCCCACGCTATGCTATTGACTAAGAATGTAACGAACAATATTCCTGAAGCTGATGCCGCCAAGTGCGCTGATGAAGCGTTAAATAATGTCAATAATCCCGCTACAGCCAGCCCAATTATGGCCAACATGATGTAGGCGTACTGTAATTTCAATCGTTGGTTTTTTTCGCTATTCCATAGTGTCAGAATAGATTTTGTAAATTCAAACATACCCATATAATAGCACATAAATTATCAAAAGTCAATGGCATTCAGCCTGGCGTCTTGCGACCAATTCTATAAAAATGTCCACGTAAGAAAAATATTATTTTCCGGACTTATAATTTATCAATTAGCTCGAGTAGCTTTCCCCATGAGGCCCTGTCGGTGTGGTCATTATCAACAGTAACGGCGTATACGCAAACTTTATACAGGAGAGGATATTCTTGTGAATTAATCCAAGTCTGCATCTCCAAAGGATAAGCTAACTGGTCGGAAACTCCAATAGCCGCACCATAATCAGTGGTCAATAGGTCAAGCCCATCATGTCTAATTTGATCCGCCCAGTACTTGCAGTGCTTGACTGCTTGTTTGTAGGTCATTTGAGGGTATTGGTTGCTGCTACTATTCATATTTATCATTATAATGGCTTTTATTGATTTGTTTTACGCGTCTTAATCTCGTCAGCAATCGCAAATAGTGCCTGCTGGTCCTTTGGTTTATCGACGCCTTTGTCTAGACTACTCAATATAGACAACATCTCACCAGAGCGGGATCTAACTCGACTGTCGAGTCATGTAGCGTCAAACAAAGTAATTCATCGACGATACGTTCAGATTTAGTTTGCGGATAGCGTGCGCCTGGCTGGTTATAATCTCCTCGCTTACACAATTCCGCGATATCCATAGCACGCGCAGCTTGAATTAATGCCAATACTTTAGTAGTATTACCATTTTGAACTATACTATCTGGTACTTTCTGCATAATTCTACCTCATATTATAACATCTATGTAAATAAGTCAGTTTTTCGTTCAGCTTATGAGTCATGAACTTTTGGCAAGAATTTCTGGATAGATCGCTCACATTGATTAAGCAGTTCGACGTTAAGCGGTACTGGGTTATTGTTATTTAAAGAATAATACCTCTGGTCACATACACTAGCGAGATCATCCCACGACACAACAGACGAGTCTTCAAGACCACGCGCCAACGAGAACGCAAAACCATCAAGATATTCAAGGACATCTGAATTATCGGCATTTTCACGAATCATTTGAATCATATCACGTGCTAGAATTGCCTGCTCGTTCTGTTTCATAATCTTATTGTATCAATTAATCTGGCTTAGCTTTTCCTTAATCTCATGTATGATATTGGCAGCATACTCCGTGTCTTCAGTTGTTTCAAGTTCGGCACCCAATTCGGCAATTTCGTCGAGTAGTGGATAATTATCCTGGAACACGTCTTCCCAGTCATCGCGCGCAAGTGTCGCACCTACAATATAACTACCTAGACAGTCGAGTGGCTCATTTTTACTGTTTTGTAGTATATGCTTGATTTTATCTATTACAATCTGCTTTCTATTGTCATGCATAAGACTATCATAACATGAAATTACCCCCATTTCTGGGGGCAATTCGCATCCTTTCTACGCTGGCGGTTGGGTCGCCACTCCGAGAACAAGTTTTCTGGTTTTTCGGTTTTATAGTTTATCAATTAGCTCTAGCAACTTCTCCCATGACGCCCTATCTGTGTGGTCGTGATCAACAACGCCAGCATAGTATCGTATTGCATAAATATCTGGATATTTTGGGACTGAAATCCATTCCTGCATATCTAGTGGATAAGCTAACTGGTCGGAAACTCCGACAGCCGCACCCCAGTCGGTAGTTAACAAATCAAGCCCATCGGCTCGAATCTGATCTGCCCAATATTTGCAGTGCTCGACTGCTTGTTCGTAAGTCATTTGAGGGTATTGGCTCTTCTTATTATTCATATTTGTTATTATATAACATGAAAAAGTCCCAGGCTAATAATAATATAATATTGGCCTGGGACGGTCGTCTCCTTTCTATTTATCGAGCATCTTCAGGTGGATTATGTCTGTCAGGGTGACCGGATGGAAGACTCTGGTTTGTCCAGTGATGGTCTTTGTCAGATTCTCCGTCGGTGTCCCACGAGATGCGGTAGTTATCTCCGTAGTACTGCGTCACATGCAGATCTACCTGGCGATTCCTATCGTAGAGCACTCCACTGCGATCATTGGTGTCGTTGTCGCGGTTTCGTACACCGAGTGGCGGCGTATCTCTCCGGGCGCGGCGGTCATACAGTGTTCCACCAGGCTCATCGGTGAAGTTCTGCGTACCATGCGGCGCGAACGGATCGCGCCTGTATGTTACGGCTCCGTTTTGGCTCATAACATAGTGTCCGTGACCAGGACCATCAGGTTTATCAACACCACCGAAGTAGATGTTGACGTTGCCGTTCGGCTCGGTTGAGATCCATACATCATCCTGGTACTGAAGCGGAACTCCAGCCTTTGCGGCTAACTCCTTACGCTTCTTTCGGCTTGCCGACTTCAGTTCATCGAGCCTGGAGCGGAAAGCCTTGGTGTGTGATTCAAAGTCGGCCTTGGCGCGCTTGAACTCAGCCTCCGCTAGTTCGTGCTCTGCCCTGGCGGAATGAAATGTCTGCTGCGCACGAGCAAACTCACCCTTAGCCGTCTGAAAAGCTGGCTTGGCACCCTCGAACCGCTCACGCGCGGCTCGAATTTCAGAGACAAGCTGTCGCCGTTCGGCGGCAAAGGCTTGAGACCTTGCCTTGTGGACATGTCCCTGATTTGCATGCATGCGTGCGCTAGCGCCGTCGCGCATGTTGTAGGCTAATGAAGCCGACTCGAAAGCCGACTTCATTTCCTGGTATGCTTTCTCTTGCTGATTATCCAGGATTTCGATTCGCGGGCCGTTGGTTAGCCTTATGGACATGTAGGCTTCCCATGCGGCTTGCTGGTCTGCATAGGCGGCTTGCTTGGCTTCCCAAGCGCGGTTCATGACTGCACGAGCCGAGGAGCGGCGCTCCCAGGCGGCTTGCTGAGCTTCCCAGGCTGCCTGCTTTCGTTTGCGGGCAGACTCGCGAACCACCTTCAAACGGTCAAGCTCGGCGTCTCGCTGACGAGACATGATGATATCCTCTCTGTAAAGGAGCGAAGTCACAGCGATTACTGCAACTTCGCTATTTTACAATATCAAGAGAGTTTTGGCAATAGTCTATTTAATGCAACAAAAGCCCAGTAGATTAACAGATATATTATTTCTATTGAATACTTAAAGTATGACGAATGTCTACCGTCTCTTGAAATAGCCCTCTTGAAGACTTCTGTGATAGTGATGACACGATGCCTTATCGTGGAAGTCTAATCCATAAAGAATCTGTTAGTATCATCAAAAAAGTCGCCCCAAAAAAGGCGACGATGATTCAATCTTGGTGCTGGAAGTAGGACTCGAACCTACGAAGCCTTACGGCGGGAGATTTACAGTCTCCTGTGATTGCCACTACACGATTCCAGCGTGATGTGGAGCCGCTTCTCGGGCTCGAACCGAGGACCTACGGTTTACAAAACCGTTGCTCTAGCCAACTGAGCTAAAGCGGCAACTGAATTTATTTTATCAATTTTTTCTCTCTGTGACAAGAGTTTACATAACTATTTTTCGTGGTTGATGTATTTTGCGCTGTTGGCGTGGACGTGGCGCGTCGGCTTTCTTTGATGACGCCGTCGGAGTTAGCATTTTTGTAGCTTTCTTACGTAATTCTTCAGCCAGCTCGGTCTGTCCAGCATTGTCATACGCTTCCGCTAAAATCTTCAATGTCTGAGGAATCGGCTCTAATTCGACAGCCTTTTCAAGGGCATTAATAACCTTCTTCGTATTCCCTATCTTCTCTTGAACCTTAGCGTAAGCGATGTAGCGCGCCGCCAAATCATCTTCCATCTCCAGTGCTTGCTCGAACGCTAGCGACGCCTTTTCGTAATTCTCTGTCTCATAGTAAATTAAGCCGACGTTATGAAGGCTGGAGGCGCTTGGCTCCAAACTCTGAGCAATCTCAAAACACTCGATGGCGTCTTTGTATGCGCGCTGCTTAGCATATAAAATTCCCAAACGGTTGTATGCCGTGGCGTTTTTCTCATCAACGCGTAAGATTGTTAGCAGAGCTTTTTCTGCGCGCAGGTACTTATTCTCGCGAATCGATTCTTGGGCAATTTCCCATAATTGATCAAGTTTATTAGTAATCTTAGTTGGCAAATCGCCAGTTTCTTTGATTGATGGATGATAAAAAATCGCCCAAATCATTAAAATCAGAATGAGGAGTAATCCAAACATATCTATACTATTATATCACAAGTTGCGTCAGCGCCAGCCTGACGTTGGCGTTGGATTTTAACGCGCTCGCAACAGAGGTAGTTCTTTCAAGTTGCTCTTCAAGCGACGAATTCATCCCGCGAGATAAAGCCTGAAAACGAATCATATTCACTATAATATCCGTTAGCAATATCGCTTTTTGGCGGTCAGAAAAGTATTTGGCAAGATTCTTGAACGTGTCGTATTCCCGATTTGTGGCTAAAATTTGCTTTGCGTCGGTGGCTAATTGTCGATATTCGGCGAATTTTTCTGGATTTTCCGCCAATTCTTTAATTAATAATGGTCGCCCAGCCGCGAGGAAAAGGATCTGCTGGCTGGAAGCTGGGTCTAAATTGTACTTTTCAAGTAGTTTTTTATCTTGAGCGGATGTCGTTTTATGAAGCGTCAACGTCTGGCAGCGAGATCTAACAGTGTCAAGCATCAACTTCGGGTTTTTCGCGACAAGGATAAAATTGGTATTTTTATTCGGCTCTTCTAGCGCTTTCAGGAATGCATTTTGCGACGGCTCGGTCATCGAATCGGCTTCGTCAATGATAATAACTCGACGATTTATGGCGTAAGTTCGGAGCGTAGAGATGAGTTCGCGGATTTGATCAACAGATATGGTTTGCTTTTCTGGAAGCGGCTTCAGGTGAAAAATATCGCTATTTTTTGCTAGCATTTTAGCTACGCCCAGCCCATCAATCCCGTAATCCGCAATCACCAAAAGCGCGTGAGGCAATTGCGATGAAATCTGGCTGATTTTTTGAGCGTCTCGAGCGGATATAATCACTTCAGACATCTATAAATCCTCTGGGAAGAACTTCTTGAATTCGTCAGGAACTATGGCTTCAAAAACTTTTTTCTCACCAGACGGCAAAGTTATCTCTAATTTTTGAGCATGCAACATCATGCGACAATCCGAAGACTTTCCGTAAACTCGATCGCCAAGAATCGGTGCATTCAAGTGAGCCAAATGGACGCGCAATTGATGAGTTCGACCAGTGGTCGGCTTCAGTTCCACGAGCGACTGAGTGTCATTTTCCGCCAAAACATGGTAAGTCGTCTGAGCTGGTTTCCCGTTCGGATCTATACGAAAAGTGCTCGGCGCCGAAGGATTGCGACCAATCGGCAGATCAATTTTTGCGGCATTCAACTTTGGCTTGCCGTCGGTTATCGCTGTGTAAGTTTTCTTAGCAGTTCGCTCGGCAAATTGCCTCTGTAAATGCGCGGCAGATTCTGAGTTTTTGGCGATAATCAGTAGTCCCGAAGTGTCGCGGTCAAGCCTATGGACAATTCCCGGACGATCCGTGTCCGTTGCGAATGAGGTTTTGGGGCGAATTATTTCCGCAACCGTCGGCTCGTCAGAAAGTCCACCCTTTGCGTGTGTCAGCAGCCCGCTTGGCTTATTGACGACAATCACATCATCATCCTCGTATAAAATCGGCAAATCAACGTCCGCCTGCTCTTTTTCTGGCAAATTAAGCGCAATTTCATCAGTTTCATCAACCTCAAACTTCGGCGTCGTCACGGCTTTATTATTGACCGAAACATATCCAGCTTTTATGTATTTTTGCCAAAGACTTCGAGAAATTGTCGTGTCGAATTTGGTCGATAAATAAATGTCCAAGCGCACCTTAGTTGGCGAAATTTTGAACATTATGACATACTTTCCCTGGAACGGCGTTTCGATAAATTCTGGGTCTAGCGGATTCGGCAAAATCTCGGCATTATCTGGTCTTTCTGTCCACAATTCGTCAATGGATTCTTCGTCGACAATCGAGCCGTAAAGCAGCGCAAAATGCTGCTTGTTCAAAATAAATTCCGCAAAAACATGAGATTTGTCCGTTTGAATTTCCAGCCGACGCAGCGCTTTAACGGGCGTATTATCGTCCGCTAATTTGTACAATCTAGCTATTTTCAGCACTGTCCGAGGTAATATTTTCACGCGATTTGCTCCCTATTTTCGAAGCCCTACAGCTTTTTGAACGCGATACAAAGTTTCATTAGCGACGACATTCATGTCTTTTTCACTGGAAGCCAGCTTTTTTTCAATTGCTCGCTCATCAACCGCCGCAAGCCGATTCTGGAAATTCTCCAAAAATTCCGCAACTTCGTCAGCTACAATTCGCTTGAAATCGCCATAACGATCCATACCGAAGTACTCGTTGGTGGTTTGCTCCAGAGTAACTTCCCTGCCAGCGTCTTGCCGAACCAGAGTCAAAATCTCCAGCAAATTAGAAATTCCCGGCTGGTTTTCCTTGTCGTATTGAACTTTGCCAATTGAATCTGTTGTTGCACTCATTATTTTCTTATGTGCCGATTTTGGATCGTCAGAAAGGAAGATAATTCCCTTGCCGCTCTCGTCAGATTTGCTCATTTTCTTCGCTGGATTCACGAGATCTTTAATCCTCAGTCCTTGGTCTTTTCCGAAGAATTGATGTTGCTGAATTACGGGTTTTGGCACGATAAATAGATCGCCGAACTTACGATTCATTCGCTCGGCAATATCACGAGTGAACTCCAAATGTTGGGTCTGGTCGTCGCCGACTGGCACGTAAGTCGCGCCGTAAAGTAGAATGTCAGCAGCCATCAGGACGGGATAGTTGAATAGTCCAACGGAGATATTTCTGTCTATAGTGTCCCAAACTCTCTGTTCGTCAGACATTTCCCCCTTGGTTATTTTACTATCAAGAAACTTACGCGATTTGTCTTTGAACTGTGTCATTATGCTCATCCTGCCAAACCCAGTGAAGCAATCTAAAATCCATGTTAGCTCGCTGTGAGCTGGGATATAACTTTGGCGGTAAAGATGGATGGAAGAATTGTCCAGCGGCAATCCGGCGGCGGTATAAACTCGAGCGTTATTCAGGATGTTGTCGTATAACTTGCTGTGGTCAATTGGCGTCGTAAAACTGTGAAGGTCTGGGATGAATAGATTGATGTCATATTCGTCCGAGCGACGTTTCGCCATGTTGATAATTGGCAAAATGGCCCCAAAGTAATTACCTATGTGGATGTTGTTGTTGGCGCGCACGCCAGTGAGAATTACGGGTTTTGATGGTTTCATTGTATTCATTATAACACTCCTTTGATTGTTAAGTAACGTAACAAAATGTTTATCGGGTCAATGGTGTTTGGTTTTTCGGCGAAGGCGCAGGATAATTCGGTGCAGCCTAATAATACTGGCGGACTGCTGGGGCAATTATTGATATAGCTTACTGCGTTTGCCTGCTCGTACTGGGTTGTTATTGGTATTTTATCCAGTACCGACTGCGGTATTGCCCGATCAGAAATTACTGCGCTAATTATCACTTCCAGCGCTTGTTCTTCGTCCTTATCCGGCGTTAATACGGTTACTCCGGCGGCTTTCAACGGCTTGTCATATAGTCCAGTGCGGATGGTTGTCGGCGACGCTAGCAGCCTAATTGTTTTATAATGGCGGCTAGCATAATCAATTGCGGCATCTACCATGGAAGTTATGCGAATATTCAGCCGCTGTTCAATATCGGGCTGCAACAAATGCGCAGTATTGCAGGCAATTATGATAACGTCGTCCATCGACGCGTCAATATTTTTCAGTTCGTTTATGATAATTTCCAAGGCTTCGCTGCGCCGCGATTCATTGGCGATAAAATCAGGAACCGGCAGCGACAAATGAACTATATGCGGAAAATTCGTGCCATCCTTCGCGCCGTCTGCCAGCGCCTGCTGAATCATCCGCCGGTGTAGTTCCAAGCTTGCCTGCGGCCCCATGCCGCCGATGATAATTATTCTTTGCTTCATAATTCCTCCTTTGGGTTATATAAAAAAGACCGCGCGCGGCCTCTAGTCATGGTTGGTATTTTCAGAAGAAATTTACGAACAATTCAACAAGCCGCGGCGAAAACGTGTGCTTTGCCAGGCGGTGCTGATGAATTGCCGTGTTATAGTCATAGGGTGATTATAACACCAACGGCTAAAATCCGCAAATATTCTATAAAACAGCTCGCTTGGATATGTGCCAAACCCATAAAATGATGTAAATAGATAAACCGATTGAAAATAAGAGCGATAAGACAGTCATCGGGTTTGCTTTTCATAATATTGTCCATGTTGGCGGCGAAATGATAAATTCTACCATTGCTAAGAACCCGATTTTAGTATAAGTATACAGCGATTCAGCCAGGCAAACAGCGAAACCGATTACCGTGCCGAGTATAGAGACTGAGATTAATAAAATGACATCAACGAGCGGCGGTTTTTCTTCCTAGCTCAGCTTAGTTGTTGCTTTATAATCTTTAAAGATTTTTTATATGTAGACGCTATATCATTTTCTATCTTTCGTATAGTTGATACATCACTTTGGGATGTTGCTATGCCATCAAAGTTACTTGCTAAATCATCCCAGTCAATTGTTGGATAGTCAACTTTATCGCAGTCAGTCAATCTCGCCATTGCAAAACACAATACATCAAGCGACACAGCCGTCTCGCGTTTGTCTTGTGAACCTCGGTAGAGATCAATGATTTCGCGAGCAATGATAGCCTGTTGTATACGGTTATTATCAGCTTTCATGCATCTATTAAATAATCCCTCAACATCGCAAGCCCGTCAACCTTCTCAATTATCGTCAGATATTCCTGCCATTCTTCGTCGTTCAATTCTGCCAAACTACGACCAGGAAAGCTCGGATGCCCATAAATATACAGTAATTCCGTCCAGCCATGGAGATTATCGCCGCGTGGCTCGTCGGTAATAAATCCCTCTTCGTTGGCTATGAAAATGTGGTCTTTTTCGCCGTCAAAATAGCCAACCGCAAAAGAAAAAATAGCTCGACGATCAGCCTCACCCTTCATTAACTTGATAATGCCGGGATAGCTAAAGCTATTCAGTAGCAATTTAACAAACGGCCCCGGAAATCCTTTCAGCGCCGGGATGAAGAAACCGCGATCATCAACGACCAGGCGCTTGTTCGGAAACGCTTTCTTGGCTTGAGATAATTTACTTTTTGCAATCGTTTGAATATCTAGTCCACGCCCCTCGTCAAAATCATAATCGAGCTGCCTTAAATCAACACCAAGCGGCTGAAGGAGTTCTTGAAGACTGGTGAATTTGCTGTGATTGGAAGTGATAAAATAAATTGGACTATTTTCTTGTTTCATACTAATAAGTATACGCTAACTAACGTTATTTTGCAGGTTTCTAATGCTCGTGTCGTACGGAATATGAATGAGGAGATCAGCCGCCATTTTTCCACTGCCTGGCACGTTGCAATAACTTATCGACATAAGCTGCTTTAAGTTTTTTATACGCTGACCTGTCGTAATTTGCTTGCTTGGCATATTGATATTTTATCTTTGAATATTGATCAACTTCGTCATTGTGAGACCTTAGATAATCTCTGATAATTAAGAAGTTATCGTGCGTTTCAGTATTCGCGACCGCGAGGTGAATATGAATATCGCCCTCACCAGTTTCTTCTTGTCGGGACGCCAGGAAGATATACCCTTGACGGGAACTTGGATTTAATGAAGGAAAATATCCAATTGCTACCAATTTGTCCCGCAGCTCGTTCATGTGTTCGCTATCTTTAGCAGAAATAAGGATATCTAGGATATTTTTACCATCCAAACCAAGTACCGCGGTACTGCCGACATGATGAATTTGCGAACTATCCGCAAGCACTAGCTCTAATTTATTTTTCACACGCGTAAAGACAGCCGATATGTCTTTTTTGGATCTTTTAATTTCAACCGACATAAGACCTCCTAAATTTAATCAAGTATCTGTTTTTAGATACAGATTTTTATTTCTAATGCTCGTGTCGTACGGAATTTTCCATAATTTGCCGTCGATATCCAGGTTTTTCAGAAAATTGCACATTTGTTCTTGAATGTTTTTTACGTCGGCACTGTCTTCGGTCAAAACTTCCAGTTCAATAAATAACCCCAATCCAGCAACTTCATCAATGCAAATCGTATAGTCCTCAGTTTTCGATTCAAGGCGGACTTTATCAACCGTAACGATTTCTTGCCAGCCCAGCGCTGTGAGCATTTGGCGCGCCGCATTTCCGTCATCAACTGTAAATTCATATTCATCAGACGCTAGCTTTGCCTGCCCCTCGACCTTCAGCGTCATCAAGCTTCGTCGCAGCTCGCCAGTTTCCGGATTAAGAACGTCGCGCACTCGCATAATTTTCGAGCCAGGAACAATAGGCGCGTCAACTTGCTCGGGCAATAAAAATACTGTATCAATTTGGCGTTTGCTTGAGATTGACGTGATAAATTGGTCTTTAAGAATGGCGAGAAGATCGCTCTGCGTCATGTCGCCCGATATCTTAAATTTGGACTCTACTTCAATCATAAGCTTCCTCGTTTGGACTTTGCTATAAGATGACTCGTTTTTGATGAATACTTTCCCGCCAAATAATCTTTCATAATTCTCGACAGCTTCTTCGCATATTTATCGGTTATTTCATGCCGCTGAGTTGCCATTGACGTATGAGTGATATTGTTATGATCTTTCGCCAATTTCTTCAGGTTTCTCTCGACAATCAGTGGATCGAGTTTTCCAGACAAAATAGCAATCGGAAGAGTGAGCTTAGTGATGTCATTCATTGTCGTCTGATTGATAATCGCGGTGTTCAGGGCGATTAAAAACGACTCGGCGGTAACTTCATCAGCCTTAAATCCAGCGTCAGGCCAAATATTGTGCCGATCAGCGAATTGCAAAAAACGTTTCGAGCTGCGCGGATGACTATTGAAAAACTCATAAAGCGCACGCAAAATCTTCTCTGGATGATGAATTTTTTCGTCAATCTTCGGATAATATATCGGCGGGCTGCACAAAATCAGCGACTTGTTTAACTTCGGATATTGCTTGGCGAGCTCTACGGCAGCCAGCGACCCCATAGAATGACCGATGACAATATCGACGTTATTTATGAATTCCCTACGCAAAGTGGCGACAATACTTGCGGCTTGGTCATGAACATTATAGGTTTTCCAATCAGGCTTGGGCGAATTGCCAAATCCCAGCATATCAATTGCTATAACTCGCGTGTCCTTCGGCAAATATGGCTCCAGCGGCATCCATGTTCGCCACGAAGTTCCCAGTCCATGAATAAGTAAGATTGTCGCTTTCGGTTTTTCTGGACGAGAAAAATAATGCACGTTCAATGCATATGGAATCCGTAACCAGCGATGGATAATCTTGTCCAACATATTTTTAGTATACTATGAAAATACTCCGCCTGCATGTGAAACGGAGTATTTTGTGATAGCCTTTTCTGTACTAACGCTTAGAGAATTGTTCGCGCTTACGAGCAGAACGAAGACCGTACTTCTTGCGCTCTTTCTCGCGTGGGTCACGTTTCAATAGCTCAGCCTTCTTTAGAACTGGACGCAGGTCGGCGTGAGCTGCAGTCAAAGCCTTTGCAATACCAAGCTTGATAGCGTCAACTTGACCAGCTAAGCCGCCACCCTTAACTAGGATAGTAACGTCGAATTCTTTTTGCTTGCTGACGATAGCAAGTGGATCGGTTACTTCTGCTAGTAAGGTTTTGTTGCCATCCAGGTACTCAGCGGCAGGTTTGCCGTTGATAGTGATAGTGCCTTTTCCAGGAAGCAATCGAACGCTTGCTGAAGCACTTTTGCGTCGACCTAAGCCGTAGAAATAAGTATCAGCCATATTACTTCACCTCAACTTTCTCTGGTGTTTGTGCTGCGTGAGCGTGGTCGCTGCCCGCAAAGATGCGTAGACGCTTTAGGCGCTCTGCTTGCAATTTGTTCTTTGGCAACATACCTTTAACAGCTTCTTCAATAATTCGCTCTGGGTGGCGTTCGCGCATTTCTTTGAATTGCGTTTCCTTAATTCCACCTGGAAAACCACTGTGGCGATAGTAATACTTATCAGTTTCCTTGTATCCAGTAACGACTGTTTGTGCAGCATTGATAACAACTACGTAGTCGCCACCGTCAATGTGAGGAGTATAAGTTGGCTTGTATTTACCAGTCAAATGCTTGGCAATTTCTGTAGCCAAACGTCCAAGTGGTAATTCGCTAGCGTCAAACAATACCCAACGGCGAGAAACTTCAGATGGTTTTTGTGAATAAGTCTTCATCTTATTTTCCTTCCTTTGGCATTGGTTTAATATCGTCAACAAACTCGATGATCGCCATTTGAGCGCCGTCGCCGACTCGCAAACGTGTTCGTTCAACGCGAACGTGTCCGCTGGTTCGACCACTTAGCTGTGGCGCGATTTCATCAACTAGTTTGTAAGCAGCGGCGCGTGTGCTTAATGCTGCAATCACCTGACGTCGGCTAGCTAGGTCGCCCTTTTTAGCCTTGGTGATGATTTTTTCAATGTGACGCTTTAGTTCCTTAGCCTTTGGCAAGGTGGTCTCGATCTTTCCGTACTCAACCAAGCTGGTAGCCAGACCTTTGAGTAGGGCTCGTCGCTGATCACGCTCGCGGCCGAACTTGCGCCCTTGATATCCGTGTCTATGCATAGTTAAAACTCCAACTCCGCCATCTTGTCACGTACTTCGTCTAGTGCCTTTGAACCGAAACCTTTCAATTCTCGCAAATCTTGCTCGGTCAAAGTTACCAAATCGCGAATAGTGCGGATTTCATTGTTAATTAGCGCGTTCGTCGTGCGGGCGCTTAAGTTTAATTCTTCAATTGGCATTGCTAGCTCTGACTCTTCGTCTTCCTTAGCTGCACCAAGTGCTGGCGCGCCAGTTACCATCGTGTTGCCAGCCAAAGCTGTGTATTGGTTGACAAGAATCGCTGCTGCTTCTTCGAACGCCTCACGAGGTGTGATTGTGCCGTTAGTTTCAACAGTGATTGCCAATTTGTCCAAGTTTGTCTCCTGACCAACACGAGTTGAGTCGACTTTGTAGCGAACGCGTAGAACTGGTGAGTACATTGCGTCGATAGCAATCATGTCGCTGTGCAAACGCTTTTCGCTTGACTCTTCAATTGTCTGGTAACCGCAACCTGCCTCAACTACCAAATCCATAACCAAATGCTTGTTTGGGTCGTCAATTGTAGCAATTACTTGCTCTGGATTAACAACTTCAACGTCAGCATTAGTTTTAATGTCAGCGGCAGTTACTTCGCCAGCGCCAGTTTTCTCAATGCGTAGCTCAACTGGATCGTCAGTAAATACGCGTAGGTGAACGTTTTTCAAGTTCAACATAATGTCGACAACATCTTCTTTGATACCTTCAACAGTAGTAAACTCGTGAGTTGCGCCTTCAATCCTGAAAGCTACAACCGCGCCACCGCGAACGCTTGATAATAGAACGCGTCGCAATGAGTTACCAAGAGTATTACCGTAGCCTGGGTGAAGTGGCTCGATTAGAAAAGTAGCACTGGTTTCTGAAATATCATCAACGCTCGCGAGTGCTGGATTGTAAATTGCTTTTGCCATAATTCTTCCCTAACCCTTCTTTTATCGTGAGTAATACTCAACAATTAATTGCTCGTTGATGTCAGCTTCTGCTTCCTCGCGCTTTGGCAAACCAGTTACTTCAATCTTCAGCTTCTTGCTATCAGCTTTTAGCCAACTTAGTGGGCCTTGGACTGAATTGTTGATTACATCGTCAATTCGCGTAAAGTACTCTGACTTGGTACTCTTTGGACGAACCGTGATGACATCGCCAGCTTTAACACGAATCGATGGAATATCGACGCGTCGGCCGTTCAATTCAAAGTGTCCGTGGCTAACTAGTTGACGAGCTGCGCGACGTGATACGGCAAATCCAGAACGATAAACAACGTTATCCAAACGGCGCTCTAATAGCTTCAACAAGTTTTCGCCCGCCAAACCTTCTTGGGCGCGTGTTGCTTCGTCCATCAAGCGAGCAAACTGCTTTTCAACTAGGCCATACAAGCGACGAACCTTCTGCTTTTCACGAAGCTGTGTAGCGTATAGACTTGGCTTGTTCTGACGACCATGTGCGTGTTGACCTGGAATGCCAGATTTTTTCGCCAAAATTTTATGTGCTTTTGGATGAAGCGCATAACCTTCGCGGCGGCTTTGCTTGACAATTGGTGAATTATCTCGTGCCATAATTATGCCCTCCGTGCCTTTCGTGGACGAACACCACCGTGAGGCACGCCAGTTACGTCCTTAATGCTTTCTACTGAGATGTCGAAGGCGCTGACCGCACGAATAGCGGCGTCACGACCCAAACCGACACCTTTCACGAAAACGTCAACAGACTTCAAGCCGTATTGAGATTTCGCAGCTTCAGCAGCTTTTTCAGCAGCAACCTGTGAAGCATAGGCTGTACCTTTTTTGCTTCCACGGAAACCACATGCACCAGCTGATGAAGCGGTTAGTAC
>JABZJR010000049.1 GCA_015257705.1 Nanosynbacter sp. | reverse complement strand
GGATGTGAAAGTTTCTCATCTGAGAGACATTGCTATTGATCAAGTTGTCCCAGATCCAGATCAGCCGCGTCGCTTTTTTGATGAGAATGCTTTGAATGAGTTGACGGAATCTGTGCGCGAACATGGTGTGGTTCAGCCGATTGTTGTGACGCCAAAAGGCGATAAATATCTGATAGTGGCGGGCGAGCGACGATGGCGTGCGGCGAATAGGGCGAATTTAACAGAGGTACCGTGTATTGTCAGGAGTATGAGCGATCAAAATCGCCTGGAGGTCTCTTTGATTGAAAACTTGCAACGACATGATTTGAATGCGCTTGAAACTGCGACTGCTTATCAGAAATTACGCGACCAATTCAATATGACACTGGAGGAAATTGGCAAGCGTTTGGGTGGCAAATCTATAAGTGCGGTCAGTAATACGTTGAGACTACTGAAATTGCCGAAGTCTGTGCAACAGGCGTTGTTTGAGGGGCGATTAAATGAAGGGCAGGCAAGGCCTCTAATCGGTTTGCCTGATGACGCTGCGGAAGATATTATGGAGCGAGCTATTCGCGAGGAGTGGTCGGCGCGACGGATCGAGCAAGTTGTTACTTTGTGGAAGCAAGCGAAGGCTAGTCCAATCGAGAACAAACGACGCCCAGCAGATATGCCTCACGCAGATGCTGTTGAAAGTCTTTCAAAGCGATTTGGGACAGGTGTGAAAATTCGTACAAACGGCCGTGGAGCTGGTCAGATTAGTATCAAGTTTAAGGATAATCTTGAATTTGAACGAATAAGAGAATTGCTCGAAAAATAATTTTTATTAGAACGAGCGAATTTTATTGAATGGAAATATTCGTAGACTAACTGGCCCAACGATGTCATAAAGGGGGATCGGTCCCATGCAGTTTCGAGAGTCGCAAGAATAGCTCCCTTGGCGGTGATCGCCCATAACGAATATTGTGCCTTCTGGCACAGTCGTATCGACATCTCCAGAAGTAGGCTGTCCAGGCTCATTTTTATTGACTGAGGTGTCAGGGTTAAATCCGTCGGGGTTCTCTGTATTGTAAACAGTTACGGTGCCGTTTTTCACAGTAACTCGCTCACCAGCAAAGGCAATTACACGCTTAACAATGTACTCGTCTTTACCTGTCGAGGCATTAAAATTCGGATTCTTAAACACAATTACTTGTCCGCGCTTTGGGGTATAATTTTTATTCTGCAATTTTGAACCAGTGACGGGCAATCGATTGACGATCAGGCGATCACCGGTGTACATCGTCGTTTCCATACTGGCACCCTCAACATTGAAAGTTTGAAATACAAAAGTGTTCAATAAAAGTGTGCCAATCACCACGCCAACAACGAAAATGACCATTCCCAGGCCATCTTGTAATTTCGGATGACGATCCATAAAAGTAGCGTCCATTGTTTCAATTATAAGCGTTTTGTGTGTTATAATCAATAGATATGAAACCACGCAAACAGTCGATGGATGGATTTGTCGCCAAGCGACCACAGCGAACTTCGTTGGGGGAAATTACTAGCAAAAAAACGACTACGCTCGGGCATCCTCGTAGTAACGAAGATAACCCGCAAGTGTCGAATAATGCGACAAGGAATATTCAGCAACCAACTTCTGCTAATAAATTAAAGCAGAATATTAGCGAATCGTTGGCAGCAATTGATGAAAATACCAAGCCTTCTCGTCGACAGGAACGTAAACAGAAACGTAAGAAAAAGTTAATTACCAGGATTATTCTTGCGATTATCGGAATTGTTATTGCAATTGTGGCGGGCTGGCTGCTATTAAAATTATGGCAGACGATGAATTCGGTGTTCCATAACGGCGGAATCTTAGGGTTGTTTTCGCAGCAGAAGCTGAAAGAGGATGCTTATGGACGAAGTAATGTGTTGATTTTAGGTACAACAGATGACGATCCGGATCATCCAGGTGCGACATTGACTGACTCGATGATGATTCTTAGCGTCAATCAGACAAAGAAGGATGCGTATATGTTTAGCATTCCGCGTGACTTGTATGTAAAATTTGGCATGGCGTGTAATTCTGGCTACGCTGGTAAAATCAATGAATATTTTGGTTGCGTAAATAATGGAGATAGTGCGCAGGCAGAAGCTGAACGAATGAATAAAACTAAGAAATTCATCGGCGATATATTCGGTATGGATATTCAATACGTGGCGCATATTAATACTGCGGTGATTCGTGATGCTGTAAATGCGGTCGGCGGAGTTACCGTTGACGTACAGAGTCGTGATCCACGAGGAATTCTTGATCCAAGTATGGACTGGATGTGTCGAGCGAAGGAGTTGAATTATCAGCAACGTCGCGAACGATGTCCAACAGGTCACTATATGCAATTGACTAACGGTAAGCACGAAATGGATGGCGAAAAAGCGATGTGGTTCTCTAGAGCGCGTGGTTTGGTGGCGCCAACTTACGGATTGGAACAATCCAACTTTGACCGAGAGAAAAACCAGCAATTGGTGCTTATGGCACTGAAAAGCAAAGCTACTTCCACGGGAACGCTGACTGATTTTGGTAAGGTGACATCTCTGATGGATGCCATGGGCAAAAACTTGCGCACAAACATTGACACGAAAGAAATTCGCACAATTATGAACCTTGGCTCGGAGATAAAAGAATCTGATATTCACAGATTGAGTTTTGTGGAGGAAAACAACGTACTTATGACTACTGGCACGGCGGGTGGCGCAAGTATAGTTCAGCCGGCTGCGGGATTGTATGATTATGACGATATTCGCGCTTATATAAAGTCTGAGATTTACGCAACGCCGTTATCTAAGGAAAAAGCCACAGTTGCTGTCTTGAATGGTTCCGGCGTGGCTGGTGCAGCTCAGAAAGAAGCAGACAAATTGACAGAATTAGGAATGAAAGTTGTTCATGTTGGCAATGCTCCAGGTAATGAAAAGCCAGGGAAGACTCAAGTTTATCAATTGCCAGCTGGCAAAGAAAAAACTGCCACGAAAGATAAATTTAAGGAGTTGTACGGCTCGGTTTCATCAGATTCCTCGAAGTATAATTTGAATGTTGATGCACAATTTATCGTTGTTGTGGGAACTGGCCCATAATTTGGTATAATAGAGTAAGTTATGGAGTTACTGAAAACTGTTAAACGAAGAACGTTTTGGAGCGAGTTGGTTTATTATGTCTTAAATATTGGCTTGGCGGCGGCGTTGCTTGTTATTGCTCAAGCATTTCAGACCCCATTTCCAGCGTTAGCGCTTGTTGTGTTGAGCAAATGGCGCATAATTGCCGTTCGTCCGCGTTTTTGGTGGGCAAACATTCAGGCTAACTTGGTTGACTTAACGGTCGGAATTGGCGTTGTTGGTCTGATGTATCTACCTACGTCAGTGTTTTATTTCCGCGTAGCATTGGCAATACTATATGCAATTTGGCTGGCTGTGATTAAGCCTATGTCTAAGCGTTGGCAGGTTGCCATGCAATCGTTGATCGCTATTTTCGTCGGCGTAACTGCGCTGATGGTGGTGTCATACGAGTGGCCAGTTTCTGTGGTTGTTATTCTGATGTTCTTGATCGGTTATAGTTCTGCGCGCCACTTCCTACACAGCTATGACGAAGAACAAACGGTTTTACTTTCGGCAATCTGGGGACTCGTCTTTGCTGAGCTGGGTTGGCTGTCGTATTATTGGACTTATAGCTACGGAAAGTCATTATTTGGCGGTGTTTCGCAGGTTGCAATAATCTTATTGCTATTCTCGCTCGTCGCCAGTAAAGCTTACCAATCTTACAACAAACACAAAGCTATTCGATTTTCAGACATATCCGCTCCGGTGATTCTTACTGTCGGAATTATCTTAGTGATGCTAGTGTTCTTAAATTCCGTAGTAATTTAATCTTTAGCGCCAGTGAAACGCAGGACTAGGATGTAATTGAGAACTCTCTCTCTTACAAAACCATTTTTCACGGCTTCGTTAATTATTCTATTGTGCTGCTGAGGATCCGCCTCGATAAATAACAAACCTTCTGAAGTGAGACATCGTGGTGCTTGTGCGATCAATTGCAATATCAATTTCAATCCTTCGTCTTCGGCGAAAAGCGCAATATCTGGCTCGTATTGAAGTTCTGGAGATACGTCCCAATTTTTGTCAACGTAAGGCAAATTGGCAAAAATGTAGTCGACTGGTTTGAGTTGACCATTAAGTAATGATTGCTGTTGAATATGGACGTCCGCATTTAAGGCGTTCGCATTTTTCTCTGCGATATTTAAGGCTGGTTTGCTAATATCGGATAAGATTACCGACAAGTTGCTCCTCTCTAATTTGGCAGTAATTCCCAGACAGCCAGATCCTGCGCCAACATCAATTAAAACTTTTTCGGTAATTTCGCTGGCGGTCAGTTCTAAGAATAATGAAATTAGATCTTCGGATTCAGGGCGGGGAACTAAAACAGAGGGAGATACAGTGAATTTACGCCCGTAAAATTCTTTATAGCCCAGAATGTAGGCGATTGGTACGCGGTCTAATCTCAGATCTAGTCTGGCATTTGCGATATCAAATCTTCTGGGGTCAATTTCTTCGTCCAGGTGAGCGTGTAGGTAAGTGCGGTTTTTTCGTAAAGTGTTGGCTAATATCAATTCAGCGTCTAATCTGGCGGACGGGATGTTTGCCGTTTTTAAGGATTTTGTGGCAATTTTTAGCCATTCAGAGATAATCATATTGCTAATTATAACATATATCTATGGAATGTAAAAAGCGAGGGAAGATAGTTGACATTGACAAATAAAGAAAAAGATAGTACTATATAGATATATTATTAAGCGGAAGAAAAGGATTATATTAGATAATATGACAAAAAAGTATGAGCTTCCTATCGCTAACGTGGTTATGGGAATAGGTCTTGAAGTGGGAGCTGATTATGGATGGAATAAGACTAAAGAGACTCCAGCTGCAACAGTAGAGAGTGATACTGATGTGTTGTTGAGCCAACGAGAGGAAGAGCGTCGAGAGATGACTCCCGAGGAGCAGAAGGCGGCTGATGAAGCGGCGATTAAGAGTTTGTACGGAAAATATAAACGACGTGCTAGCGACGAATCTCTAAGTCTTGACGACCGTGATAAGTGGAGTGAGGCTGCGCTTGATTTAGAATTTAGGAATCCAGACCTCTTTAATGATTAGCATTCTGAGCTTTCAGCTCACGCTCATATCTCTGTAGATTTTCAATCAAATCGTCGATATCCCCGTTCATTGCAGCGGGGATATTGCTGCGGCTGTAGTGAATGCGGTGGTCGGTGATTCGGTCTTGCGGGAAGTTGTACGTTCGGATTTTTTCCGAGCGGTCGCCAGTCCCAACCAATGAGCGTCGCTCGGCGCTTAATTTGGCGTTTTCCTCGTCAATTTTCATCTGTAACAATCGCGAACGAAGCACGCTCATGGCTTTTTCGCGGTTTTTAATTTGCGACTTTTCATCCTGGTTTGTAACTATCATTCCAGTCGGCAAGTGGGTGATTCGCACCGCTGAGTCTGTGG
>JABZJR010000048.1 GCA_015257705.1 Nanosynbacter sp. | reverse complement strand
GATTATCACATTGACGCAAACCAAGAAAATGGCGGCAGTGCCAATTGTTCTGTTTGATAAAAAATTCTGGGGCAAATGGGATGATTTTGTGCGCGAAAATATGCTTCCAAATAAGCTGATTTCTGACGGCGATGAAAAAATCTACACAATCACTGAAGATATTACGGAAGTGGTTGAACTAATTAAAAATCAGCGAACTTGTTGCGACCGATAATTATTCCTTAGGTTTCGGCTCAATCCAACAAATTCCACCCTGGCAGACCACTCGCTCCACAGCTGGATTGTACGTGCGCGGGTGGTTTTTATATCGGCGCGTAATCTCAAATCCCAGACCTCGCTTGCCATACGTTGTTTGCTGCTTCCCAAGAGGCAACTGACAGTGATAGTTATTTATAATGTCAATCGGATTAAACGAAATCACTTGCCCATCAACATCCAAAAGCACCCACTCAGAAGCCTTAAACGGCGCCCATTTGTCCACTTTCGGCGCAACAGCCATTAGTGACTGATAAATTTCTTCTGCCGTAGCGTTTGACGGATCCAGACCTAGAGATCGAATAATCGAATGCGCTCTAGCCAATATTTCCGCAATCAATCGCACATCGCTATCATCCCTAGTCATCTGCCTGAGCTCGGTTAATGCTCGACGCTTTTTCACGTCACCGCCCAACAATTTTCCCAAATTTTGCGCCATTATATTTCCCTTTCTTGAATTGGCATAGCATGAAGCACCGTGCCAGCATATAAAATTCCAGCCTTTGCTCCAATTTTCATAACCACCGAGCTAGCATTCGCGCTGCCCATAATCACAGAGTTTTTCAAATTGCTGCTTCGCGCCCATTCGCTCAAAAATCCCGACGCAAACGCATCTCCAGCGCCAGTTCTGTCAATTGATGGCCTGTCATCATACATCAGCGCTCGCACGATAGTTTTTCCGTCGCTTGCAATTGATCCATTTACGCCGTCCGTCACCAAAACGACCGGAACTAATCTCAAGCCTCTTCTAACCAAGGCTTCCAAATCCTCGCCAGACACCAATTGCTGCATCTCTTCTTTGTTCAAAGTTAAAACATCGACATCAGACAATAATCCCAGCAATTTATCCTTTTGTGCCAATTCTTTCTTCCCGGGATTAAAGCAGATTTTCATATCGCGGCGTTTGGCTTGCTGGAATAATTTGTGAAGCATCGGCATATTTCCCGCCAAAGTTGAAACGTACAACCAATCCGCGTCCTCTTCAGACAAATCAAAATCCGCCTCATGATAATGCGTTGAAGCTCCGCGGTATGTTAAAATTGTCCGCTCGCCATTTGAGGCTAATAATAAAACTGAATATCCCGTGCTATATTTTGGCGAATACCTCACCAAATGCGTGTCAATATTTTCCTTGTCCAAATCCGCAATTACCGCTTGCCCCGCTGGATCATGACCGATTGCGCCCATAAAACTAGCGTAATGCCCTTGCCTGGAAAACGTTACCGCGGCGTTTGTGGCGCCACCGCCAGTCGAAAAATGAATCTGGTTTACGTCGGCTTTCGCTCCCAAATCAAGTCGCGCAAAACAGTGTTCTGGACTCTCACAAACTGGCGTCAGTGCGTCTGATTGACTTAAAAATACGTCTTGAATCGCCGCACCAACGGTGATGATTTTCGCCATTAAACCACCGCCTTTCGCACGGAATTAAATGCCTTAATCTTTGATTCCACCACTTCCTGTACGGCAGCGTAAACTGGCGGCATTAATTTAACGATAGCATACTCATTTGGATTTTCTCGCAAGGTTTTCTCCAGAGTCGTTCGGAAAGCGTAGCGCATATCAGAATTGATATTGATTTTAGAAACGCCAATTTTCGCAGCATCCTCAAAGTAATGAAGCGGCGTTCCAGACCCACCGTGCAATGAAATCTGACAATGAATCGCCTCACGAATGTCAGCCAACAAATCCAAATCCAACACTTTCGGGACTGGATATTTACCATGCAAATTGCCAATTGCCGCCGCAAAAGTGTCAATTCCAGTCGCCTCAACAAACGCACGCGCACCCTCTGGCGTAGAGAAAGTCTTTTTTATTTCCTCATAATTTATATCTTCCGTATGAACATTTGAACTTCCGCCAAAATAATGCGGCTCAGACTCCACTAGCGCGCCAGTAAACTTGGCATATTCAACAACTTCACGAGTTTTGGCAATAATCTCCTCGTCTGAAGCATTGTGATTTGCCTGAGAAATATCAATATGAATAAATTCATATCCAGCGTCAATGGCTCGCTTACAGCCCTCAACCGTCGGACCGTGGTCCAAATTCAAATACATTTCAATTCCGTACTCAGCCTTATAATTGTCCACCAAATCGCGAACGTTCTCTAGGCCCATAGCCTTCACTTCGGCGTCAGAAACCTCAACCAACACTGGCGATTGGAGTTTTTGCGCCGCGCGTGCCACCGCAATCAACGTCTCTTGATTGTCAATATTAAACGCCCCAACCGCAAAACGCTGTGCCCGTGTCCGCTGCATTAAATGACGCGCCCGCGTCGTGTTTTTCCGAATCTCTGAAATCGATAATCCCATACTGCCCCCTAAAATACTTATGGTAATTATATCAATTACCGCCCGCTATGCCAAGAGAATTGACATCATGTTGTTTTGGTGATAATATAAAATAACTTTTGCTCGAGACTTTCCTAGGGGCAAAAGAGCCCTTTGGTCTTGAGCGTTTTCTTCTCAGAAAGGAAGAAAAAATGAGCCCTACAGTCAAGGCATCCGTCCTCGCAGCCAAGCTATCCGTGGGGTTAGCTTGCGTGATATGGTGGGTGATTTTTGCTCTGGCGTGGGCGACCTACGGGTTGCTTGGAATTGTGGTGCATATATTGTGGACCATCATGATCCCCGTGATCGTATGTGGAATAAACCATAGCCACCACAAATACGATCACGATCACGAGCACGAGTGTGACCGTAGACACGACCACAGGTGACATATACCCGTCAGGACTACCGCTTTGAGGTCTATTAGACCTTGGCAGTAGCTCCTGGCGGGTTTTTCACTGGAGAAAATTGACAACACTACGAACAATTGAATCGACATCCAAACCGTGCTTTTTCCACAATTCAGACATTTTACCAGACTCGCCAAATGTATCATTGGCACCAATTCGTTTCATCTTCACAGGCAAATTCTCACCAAGAACTTCTGCCACGCTTGAGCCAAATCCACCAGCAATCTGCCCCTCTTCCGCCGTAATGACGGCTTGGCATTTTTGAGCTGCGTTAAGTATGACCTCTTCATCCAATGGCTTGATCGTCGGAAAATGAATCACTTCCGCCTGAATGTCATATTCATTCGCGAGCTTTTCCGCTGCCAACAACAACTGATAAGTCATCACGCCAGTTCCAAACAAGGCAACATCTTTACCGCGCCTCAACGTATAACTTTTTCCAATCTCAAAAGTAGATTGATTTAGGAACAGCGGTGTTTTTTCTCTTGGCAATCTTACGTAATTCGGGCGTTTATCTCCAGCCATTGCCGCCGCGATCAGCTTGGCTTCATTAGCATCACCAGGCGCCAAAACCACCATATTAGGTAAACTTCGCATCAGCGCAATATCTTCCAGCATTTGATGCGTCGCACCGTCCGGACCGACATTTAACCCAGCATGAGAACCCACCAGCTTAACTGGCTGATTGTTCAGGCAAATAGTCGTGCGAATCTGCTCCCAATTGCGACCCGGGCTAAACGCCGCATAGCTGGCTGCAAACGGAATATTTCCCATAGCCGCCAATCCAGACGCCACGGTAACCAAATTCTGTTCCGCCACGCCAACTTCAATTGCCCGCGGTTTCCCGATTTCCTCATAAAACTTACCAAAGCCAACGCTCTCCATCAAATCCGCACTCAGCGCCACCACCAAATTATTTTTCTTCGCAATATCCACCAAGCCTTCGCCAAAACCAACGCGAATTGCCGCAAGTTCTGAATTCTGCCAATTCTCCATTAAGAAACTCATTTGCCGCCTCCTTCACTCAATTGAACAAGCGCCCGCTCCGCCTCCTCGGCGTTTGGAGATTTTCCATGCCAATGGTAATCATATTCCATAAAATCAACGCCACGACCAGGAATTGTATGCGCGATTATCACGCTTGGCTGCCGAGAATTCTTTGCTTTATCAATCGCCTGAATTATTGCCGAATAATTATGTCCGTCAATTTCCTGCGCCCCCCAGCCAAAACTTCGCCATTTGTCCGCCAAATCCCATAGCGGCATAACCTTTTCCGTATCGCCACCAATCTGAATATTATTTCTATCAACAATCGTAATCAAATTCGACAGATTATATTTTTTCGCAAACATCGCCGCCTCCCAAATATTCCCTTCGTCCAGCTCGCCATCACCCAAACTACAGTAAACGAATCGCTCAGAATTGCCGCCCAAATATTGCAATGAATACGCCATGCCGGCCGCCTGACTTAGACCGCAGCCCAGAGGACCGCTAGTCGTTTCAATTCCCGCCAGACTGCCGCGTTCTGGATGACCTTGAAGCTTGGAGCCAAATTTTCGCAAATTAGCCAACTCTTTTTTATTGAAAAATCCTCGCTCCGCCAGCGTGGCATATAAAAGTGGCGCATAATGACCATTGCTCATCACGAAAATGTCTCGATCTTCCCAATTAGGATTCTCAGGATCTAGTCGCATGACGTGAAAATACAAAACCGCCATAACATCAGCGAATCCCAGGCACCCAGCCGAATGACCCGAACCAGCCGCCGATAATTCGCGAATAACAGATTTTCGCAATTGTTGCGATATTTTCTTCAATTTCACTATTTGGTCGACATCCATTAAAGCACGCTCGTTTTATTAATCTCCTGTTGCAATCTGGAGAAAATAGTGCGCGGATCTGACGATTTCTGAATAACGCCGCCAACGTTCAAAACGTTAACGCCGCCCTGAACCAGGCTATACGCATTATCTACCGCCACTCCACCGTCCCAGCCGATTTCAACATTAGGATTAATGGCTTTAATGAGTCGTATTTTTTCTAATTGCATCAAACTAGCAGTTCCACCAAATCGTCCCAGTTCACCGCTAAAAATCATCACATGATCTGCTATTTTTATCAATTCCTCAACCGTTCGCGGAACTGTCGGTTTTAATAGTGCCAGCCCCGCCATAATCCCAGCTTGACGAATCTGCATAAGCGCAGTCTTCACATCTCCCGTCGCCTCTGCGTGAATAATAATCATATGTGGTCTTAAGGCAATCAACTTCGGAACATATTCAGCAACATCATTGGCCATTGCGTGAATATCAATCATCCAACCCTCCGGCGCCCATAATTCAGGAATGCCAACAGTAAGTGTTGGTGCAAATTCACCATCAGAAATATCAATATGCACACGCTCAACAAGGCCGGTTATTTTATTAACCTGCTCTTTATATTGATCAGCATTTTCTGCCAAAATTGCTGGTGCGATTACAGAATTACTCATGACAATTCATCCAATTGCGCATTACGCCTATTAAATCGCGGAGCATTCGCATAA
>JABZJR010000047.1 GCA_015257705.1 Nanosynbacter sp. | reverse complement strand
GATCAAGACCACAGCGTGCTCCTGCAAGTTGTGACCTTCACCACCGATGTACGCCCAAACTTCATAGCCGTTGTTCAATTTAACACGAGCAACTTTACGCAAAGCTGAGTTTGGTTTCTTTGGCGTCTTAGTCGTCACACGCACACAAACACCACGCTTAAGCGGTGCGTTCTGGTCGTAATAACGTGTTTTTAGGGCGTTATGAATACGACCTAGTGCTGGCGACTTGGACTTTTTCTTAGCCGTTTGGCGCGGTTTGCGCACCAATTGGTTGATTGTTGGCATCCAATTTCTCCTTGGTTGATTAACTAATTATGGCAATTCGCCTTACGGTTTGGATTCAGCAACTCCTCTCCGTGTCTATACCTTTTCCGCCGAGATTGCAGTCTGTACACATTCAAACCACCGCGCACTCCGAAAAGAGGAAACTCTACGTCTATTTTAGCACAGATTGCGTAAAAGTAAAATCGCTGCTCGTAGACATAACTTATCACACATAATCACCCTAATCCATCACCTCCACTAGGAATATTTTCTTTTCAAAGCCGCCGCGTTTTTCTGCTTTTTCTGCGCGAATTTTTTCTAATTCCTCCGCGGTACAACTATGCAGGCTTGCGAGAGCATAGACTACTTCCATGATATCGGCAAGCTCATCAGTATTTTTATCTTTTTTATATTCCTCAACTTCTTCGACTAGCTTTTTTGTAAGCTCCACGTCATATTCTTCTGCTGTAAGTATTTTGTGAGTTGATTTTTGACCGTTGGCCTTAATGATTTCCAAAATTTTATCGCGGACAAGTTTGTTATATACTGGCATAAAACCTCCTTTAATTGTTTATATTATATAATTTTTTTCCTATAAAAAATCAATTTAAAGTAAAAACTCCACCCCCGTCCGTGGAGTTTTTACTCAACACGAGACAAGAGTGGAGTGTCACTCCACAGGATTGCTCAGGACTACTCAGCCTTACTTAGCACCAAGAATGTCGTTGTACATACTCGGTGAAAGGGTGATTTTCGCCCCAGCTGACGCTTTAAAAGCGTCAGCTATTACAGGAGAAAGTCCTTGCCTTGACACGTCATCTGAGACGATGAGACGGCTAGGTAAGGCTGTGCAATTCGCCCGCACCCAGCCATAAGACTAGGTGCTGTTGTTGCAGGTGTAGGAGTGTTGCCAATAGGCTACCTCCTCAGGCTGCTTAGTGTCTGGCACATATACGGACATAGACGCCTCTTCGATGTTCTGGCGAACATCGAAGGTGATCCTAGAGACCGGGATCTCTAGAATGTACGAGCCATTGTCACCCTCGAAGGCAACTAAAATGGATGTACCCGACGCACCACCCATAGTAATGGGATATTCTCTGCCTGGTTCCAGACCAAAGCTAGAGACGACATCGGATAATGTCGCATCCGTCTGTTTGTCTTTGTAAGCACTAGTCTGACCCTCATATAGCAGGACATTTCCCACTGCCCATATGATGAGCGCAAACAGAAAGAACCATTGCATAGCAATGGGATTTAAAAAGAGACCGCTCGATCCCTCTTTCTCATCGTCCACATCTCCTCTGATCTTTACCTCTTCCTGGAGTGTCATCGACATTCACCATCTCTCTTGCTGTGAAGTGCTCTTTCATACGGTTGTGTAAAAGCTAATACAATTTATATCACACCTGAGCTAAAAAGTCAATACATATCATCCAAAACAAAGACTTCGAATCTACATACAGTGCTTTATGAGCTACCAAATAAAATAATCATCATACGCAAAACACCCGACCTTATAGTCAAGGTGCGGGTGTTGCGGGTTATTGTGGTCAGACCTGCCTGCTAAGCAGCGATTTCTTCTTCGCTGAATTCGTCCTCGCTCGGTGCTTCGAATTCTTCATCTTCTTCGACTGCGCCAGTTCCTACTGGAATCTTGCGGCCGATGATGACGTTTTCCTTCAAACCGTGCAAGTGGTCAGCTCGACCAGATACAGCAGCGTTAATCAAGACGCGAGTAGTGTCTTGGAAGGATGCAGCCGATAGCCATGAGTCGCTCCAGATTGACACCTTTGTGATACCAAGTAGCAATTGTGTGTAGCTAATCAAGTTCTTACCTTCAGCAGCCAATTGCTTATTCGCATTGACCACAGCGGCCTTAGAAACGATGTCGCCAGTCACGAATTCGCTATCACCAGCATCTTCGATTTGCACGCGACTAAACATTTGGCGAACGATAATCTCCAAGTGCTTGTCAGCCACGTCCTGACCCTGAGCGGCGTAAATTCGCAGAACTTCGTTGATGATGTAGCGCTGAGTTGCCTCAACACCCTTAAGTCGCATCAAATCGTGCAAGTTCAATGATCCAGTTGTCAATCGATCACCAGCTTCGACAACATCGTTTGCCTTAACGACCAACTGCATGTTGCCTGGAATTTCGTAGCGAGTTGGCGAAGCAGCCTCTGCCGCGATCACCAAAGTATCCTCAGCCGACTCAATCACACCGTCAAATGGCGCAATCAAAGGTCGAGTGTCGCTCTCGCCAGTTGCCAAGACATCGCCAGCCTTAACGCTTGAGCCAGCCTTGACCACAACAGTTCGGCCTTCTAATGGCAATCGCTCAACCTTGCCAGATTCTGGCGTAATTTGAACGATGTACTTCTTGCCATCTTCCCAAACATCGACCAAACCAGCAACTTCCGTAATAAATGCTTGACCCTTTGGCGTGCGCGCTTCAAACAACTCTTCAACACGAGGCAAACCTTGGGTAATGTCACCACCAGCAACACCAGAGTTGTGGAAGGTACGAAGCGTCAACTGAGTACCCGGCTCACCAACTGACTGAGCGGCGATAACACCAACTGGCTGATGATTGCCAACCAATTTACCAGTCGACATATCAATACCGTAACTTCGCTGTGGAATACCGTTAAGATTGTTCGTTGATAATACGGACTGAATCTTAACACTTTCAATACTTTCGTCGTCATCAATTGAATCTGCGATTTCACGCGTGATCAATTCGTTCTTATTGACGTGACCTGGAATCGTTTCAGCAGCATAACGACCAGCCAAACGGTTCGAGAAGTCAATCATCGTCTCTTCGGTTTCTGATCGGTAAATTGCGTAACCTTCATCGTCGCCATCAGTATCTTCAACGGTAAAGACATCTTGTGCAACGTCTACCAAACGACGAGTCAAGTAACCCGAGTCGGCAGTCTTAAGAGCCGTGTCAATAAGACCCTTACGTGCACCACGGGTTGCGATAAAGGCTTCAAGGCTAGACAAACCGCCCGTGTAAGAGCTGCGGATTGGGAGCTCAATCTCATGGTTGGTTGCGTCCATCTGAACACCAATCATCGCGCTCGCCAACTTCACGTTGGAGATATCACCACGAGCACCAGAGTTGACCATCATAGAAATACTGGTGTCCATGTGCGCCAATTGGTCTTTCAAGAATGCCGTAATCTTATTGTCGACGTTTCGCCATGCGCTAACCGTCAAGTTGTATCGCTCTTCCTCTGTAATCAAACCTTGGTCGAATTGCTCAGAAATCAAAGCCGCCTTAGCGTCACCTTCAGCCACAAACTGAGGGATTTCCTCAAAGTGGACGTAATCGGTCATACCAGTCGACACAGCCGCAACCGTAGCAAAGCGGAAAGCTTGACCCTTCATGCGGTCTGCAATCTTAGCGGTTTCTTCGGCGCCATACTTGTTAAAGATTTGCGCCAACACCTTCTTAAGCTGCTTCTTAGTCTGGACATTATTGTCATACGGGAAATCTTCAGGCAGAATCTCATTGAAGAAGACGCGACCCAAAGTTGTTTCACGCATTTTACCCTTCGCAAAGATACGAATTGGGGTTTGCAAGTGAATCACACCATTGTCGTAAGCCATTTCTGCTTCGTAAACAGAGCTGTAAGTTTTAATCTTATCAGTCTGAGCTTGCGGCTTGTCGTAAGTCAAGTAATAGTTACCAAGCACGATGTCCTGCGAAATGTGCAACACTGGTGCACCATCGGCAGGCTTCAATAAGTTGGCAGTTGCGCTCATCAATTCACGAGCTTCAGCCTGAGCCTCTTTCGATAGTGGCAAGTGAACAGCCATCTGGTCACCGTCGAAGTCGGCGTTAAATCCGGCACAAACTAGCGGGTGCAATTGAATAGCTTTTCCCTCAACCAAAACTGGTTGGAAGGCTTGAATTGACAAACGGTGCAAACTCGGTGCGCGGTTAAGCAACACATACTTTCCTTCAATTGCTGAATCCAGCGCGTCCCAAACTACCGCTTCGCCAGCTTCAATTAGGCGTGAAGCCGAGCGAATATTGTGCGCGAATTCATTCTTAATCAACCAGCTAATCACAAACGGCTTGAACAATTCCAGCGCCATTTGCTTTGGTAAACCACATTGGTTAATCTTCAATTTTGGACCAACCACGATAACCGAGCGACCAGAATAGTCAACGCGCTTACCAAGAAGGTTCTGACGGAAGCGACCTTGCTTACCCTTTAACATATCACTCAAGCTCTTCAAGCTGCGGCGACCACCAGTCGAGCTAACTGCGCGACCGCGTGATGCTGAATTGTCAATCAAAGCGTCAACAGCTTCCTGAAGCATGCGCTTTTCATTGCGCTGAATAACTTCTGGCGCGTTAAGCTCAATCAACTTCTTTAGGCGATTGTTTCGGTTGATAATTCGGCGATACAAATCGTTCAAGTCAGATGTCGCAAATCGACCACCAGACAACGCCACCATTGGGCGAAGATCTGGAGGAATAACTGGCAGAACAGTCATACATAGGCTTGACGGCTTAATGCCAGCAGATTCCATACTTTCAAGCATCTTCAGACGCTTTAGTAACTTCTTCTGTCGCTGACCTTTCGCAGTTTCAGCTTCCTCTGTCAATTCAGCGATAAGCTTTGGCAACTCAATCTTATCCAATAGTTCCTTGACTGCGCTGGCACCCATGCCAACTTCAATCAATTCGTCGTATTCTTCTGGCAAGTTGCGATATTCGCTCTCTGAGATCAAAGCACCCCTGTTTAAGCTCTCCAATTGAGATTTCTTACCAACGTAAGATTCTTCCAATTCCTCGACTTCACGACTCTGCTCTTTCGCCAATTGCTTAACGTCAGCGCCATCTTCTTCAGCCATTTTTTCGTAGCGGATTTTGATAGCCTTGCGAGCCAAATCAGTTTCCGCTTCCAAATCTGCCAAATATTGATCGCGAGTTGCTTCGTCGACATTTAAGATGACGTAAGTTGCAAAGTAAACGATTTTCTCAATATTGCGAACCGTCATGCCGAGCAGCTGACTCATTGCGCTTGGAGTGCCGCGCATAAACCAGATGTGCGCTACAGGCACTGCCAATTGAATGTGTCCCATTCGCTCACGACGAACGATTGACTTAGTGACCAATTCACCATTCTTATCGACAGCAGCTTCGCGTGATCGAACACCCTTAAGCTTTGAGTCGTGTGGATTGATATCCTTAACTGGACCAAAGATTCGCTCACAGAACAATCCGTCGCGTTCTGGCTTTTGTGTGCGATAGTTAATTGTTTCTGGCTTCAAAACTTC
>JABZJR010000046.1 GCA_015257705.1 Nanosynbacter sp. | reverse complement strand
ATGGTAAATTGTCGCCGTGCGTAATTCGCGAGCAAGTAAAAAATCCTGATTATACGCACATTATTATGCCGCTTAAGAGTTAGATATCTCTATAAGTATAGCACCAGTCAGGATTTGAACCTCTACATTGAACTGCAACTCCTGTAGACCTTTCTTTCTCTGTTGGCCAGATGTGATTATTGACTTTGATGTCATAGTCTTCTTGATTTATTCCCTTTTCTTTTAGCTTGGTAAATGCCTCGTCAATTTGAGAGTGGTTAAAATAGTCCGTTACTGTTATACATATTCCTATAGTCTTATCTCCTCCAGATCGATATCTGTCGCATGGAAATATATAGAAATCTCTGCCGTGGATAGGTAAAGATTTGATAGCAGGATTTTTATTTTCCAATTGACGAGTAGCTTCTTTACCTTTTTTACCAGCTATACCCTCCTTGATGTCAGCGTACTTGTCTTTTGCGTATTCTTTTTTAGCTTCATCTGTAATAGGTTCTAAGGCGAATATGATGTTTTTCTTCTCATTTTTGCTAATATTTATTTCTGTAGTATAACTTTCAAATCCGTTAGCTGAGAAGGTAAATTTATAGTTACCGTGCTTTACTTTAATATCTTTCCTGGATGAAATTCGCTGGTTTTTTACGTCGCCATAAGACATCGTCAAGTTGTCGGGTATGGAATATACGTATATCGTGGCATCGAATTGCAGTAGATAAACTGCGTAGATTATAAGTGAAATGGATAACCCTACGAATGAAATAATAGCAATCTTAACTTTGCGATCTAATTGCATAAAAGTATTGAACATAATTATTTATTTAACCTCGCTACTACGTTAGTTGAATATCCCAATTGAGTCTGTACGCGACCAATATTTGCGTATCTAGGAGGATGATCTCCAAGAGATGCCTCTACTGCGACATTACCGTCACCCTGATCTCCGATATATATCATTGTGTGCCCGTAAGATCCCGAACCGCTGTAGACTAATATATCGCCAGGCTGAAGATCACTAGGAGATTTAGTATTTATGATGGTATATTTTGATGAATTAATTACATAATCTCTTTGGATGCTGGTGCCTGCTGGTGGGTAGTCTGGGTCGGCTCCACTGGCGCGCATAACGGTAGCGACATATTTTCCACAGTCTGTCATATCGCCACCCGCTTCTGGGTTATATTTGGCACGAGCGTCTTCATATGCCTGTGAGGGTGTGCCTGGATTGTCTTTATTTATAAGCCCTTTTGCCGTTTCTACTATACTTCCGGCATGTACGCCGCCACTATTTGCGCAATTTGACACATTAGCTGAGTTATTTTCGCTACCACCTTCTCCTGAAGGTGCCGGATCTTTGTAGTTTGGGTGACCTGATTTTGTAAAGTCGCTGTTAAATAGTTCGTAGATATTTTTAAGATAGTTTTGAGTTTCCGTTGGAGCATCAGTTAAAGGACTGGAGTCAGACGTGTGGTTTTGAATATTACCTCCGCCCCAGTTGTAAGCACCCGCTGCATATAGAATTGTCATAGGTTCCCGCTTCCATGGACTACCAATGTCGCCTAATGGAGTATTTTTATCAGTACTCAGAGACTTAACTAGGTGTGCGGCAGAAAAAACAGCATCATAAGGGTTCATAATGTCAGCCTTACCATCCCCGTCTCCGTCTTCGGCGTGACCACTCCACGTTCCCGGCATAAATTGCATAGGACCACTAGCGCCAACCGGTGAAGATGCCCATTGAGAGTTTAGTGGTTTCCAAGTGTTTCCCTGTTCTGTTAAGTATAATGCTGCTAGAAAGTTAGGATTAACGCCGTGCTTTTCTGCTGCTGCGGAAAAAATTTTCCCCCAGTCCGATGGGATATTTTTAGATAATTCGGCTGACACAGATCCTGCTGCTTCGGTACAGGCAGAACTTTTTGAACTATATAATCGTATATTTTGAGCAGGATAATCAGCCTCCGTTAGAGCTGAGGTGTTTTGTGATAGCAATAATATTGCGATCATAGAAAATATAATAGACTTTTTCATTTTAATTAAACCTTCCTTGCATACTCCCAGTGCCACGGCTCAGGCTTGCTGCCGCCAGGCTTTGCCCAAGGCGGATTAACGTAGCCGTATTTATGCGCGTTCGCCTCGAGCCATTTGTATACGGGAGAATCAAAACCTCCAACATTAATGTCCGCAGCAAGACCCCAACCGTGGTTTGATATACATGGGGGGGCTGGAGCCGCTCTTGATCCTAGTTCTTTACTATATCTAATTTGTGTTGCGCAATCTCGATATGCCTCATTAATGGTTAAGTTAGATCCGTTATCAGCCTTATATGCTTTATTCATCTCTTCCATAGCCGACGCGGCCTGTTTATTCATTTTACTTTCAGGAGAAAATGATAGGGTTTGTAAATCTGATTCTGAAATTTCGCCATTGCTATGACCACCCCATCCTGTCTGCTGTGCCTCTTCTAATTCGGGCTCTCCGACAGCTTCACCGGTTGAAGATGAAGACTTTGAACTATTACTACTGCCACTAGGATCTTTAATGTAATATTTACTATCAGTATCGCCCGCACGCTCCGCTAATATACCAGCTACTACCTCCTCTAAAGCACAAGGATCGGAGGTTTTGTAAACAGGAACGACATACCCTGTGCTTCTATCTCTCTCTAAGCTCTTCTTTCGAGTTTCATCGTATGTCTTACAGGTTTCTGCGGTGTATTTATTTGGATCGGCGTTCAATACTTCAGGATCTGTATACCCATACCAAGGTATTCCCATAGATTTCATGACAGCTAATCTATTAGTGGCCGCTGAAGCTCGATTGTTCGGCATTAATGGCGACAATAATAAGGCTGGTGTTTTTGCCAAGAAATTAATGGCAGATTTTTTACCGATTGGCATTATGGCAAGCATTTGATTTGCTACTGAATTTCTCAAGTTAGGGTCAAATATCTTTGCTAGCATCGGCTGTTGCTCAAAATCTTCCTTATCTTCTTGCTCTGTTTTTGTTGCTATCATCGCCAATTCATTATCGCTCAATAATTTACCACCGATACCAGACCCAGACTCTGTTTTGCCGTTTTCTAGACTATCCGCCGTTGAGACCATCTGTGCGCCAACCAAACCTTCGTAATTATTATTACCTGGAGCGTCAATGCCGACGTTTGGAATATTAAATATGTAGCTAATTGCCCATTGCACTAAGGTGCCCATTATGTCCTGCGAAAAGTCTAATACCTGCTTAATTCCAGGTAATTGAGTTACAAAGTTTACGATAGGTTCTGTTATTTGGGATGCTATATCCTGAGCTACGTCAATTACAGCTCCTATAGAATTATTCCAAAAGTTAGCTACTGCGGCTAATACTTGCCATGCTGGATTTTTGGTAAATGCTGTATAATCCTGGACAACTTTCTTTTCAGGACAAACAAGTTCGCCTGGATCTAATGTAACAACCTTCTCTTTGCCGTCAACAGTACATTTAGTTCGTATTCCGCCAGATGCAGATACACTGTTGCCAGATAGGATTGGGAGTATAGATGATGTGATTCCACCAGCCTGAATTTCACTGTACAGTGGTGATGATTCTGCCCCGTCAAATAAACTTGTCGCAAGCTCTAAATATCGAATATCTTGTAAGTCTCCAGTTTTCATCATATCATTTACTACAACTGGACTAATGCCTTCATCGTAAGCAAAAGAGGCGTAGGTTTGGGCGACTTGAGCTCGTCCTATAACTTCAAGAGTACCCGAGTCTAGGGCACCTATGAAGCCAGCAGCCATATCAATCGTGCCTACGATAGCCGAAGCAGTTGTGAATTTTTTCATTAGCTCTTTGTTTATTATTTTTGCAATAAGACCGTCGCCATTAGCTAGATTATCGGTAAATTTACTAAAAGTATTTTTGTTGGATTTAGCGGCTTCGTAATCCAATTTTGCTTTAGGATCGTTGGGTTTTTCCTTAAGGGCATTCTCTTTTTTTTCTACATCTCCATCTAGTTTGGTTTTAAGCTTATCGAGTGTTTCTGCACAACCTAAGGCATCTCTACCATTAATACACGATAAGACGGCGGCAAGTTTTGGTGATATTTTTGCGATGGCACGAGAAGCGAATTCAGACTTAATCTTCGCCTTAAAATCTTTCCATGCTCTAACGTGTTTTTCGGGTATAATATTAAACGATTTTACGCCATATTTATTATATAGAATACGTTTGGATATAAAGCGCATTAAATAATTACGACCGTGTACTCGTTTTATATCATTCTTAATTCTTTTCCTTATTTCCTTATGACCAACCTCTTTTTCTATGCCTTTCATTACACTGTCAAGGTCTTTGTTAACGTTTTTGATAGTGAAATGAGAAGCCTTGCCCCCCAATCCCGAACGTCCATGGGAATTTATAACTACTCTTATATTTCTGCCTTCTTTTTTAAATTCAGCGTCAAGCATTCTCTCAAACCAAGCGGAATATTTTGTTGAAGTGAGTGAGCATATTATACCACCGCCTTTACAAAAAACTAGGTGTTCATCTCCAGGGTAGGCTTCTTTCATAACTCTCATAGCCAACCAGCGTGTGGTTATATATTGCAAACGTTCTTCTACTGAATAATGAGCAACGCTTCCTATCTGTTGGTCTATATTGTCCAGTAGAGAATTTAATTTTAATGGCAGAAGAGCTGAAAAAGTGGCTGCTAAGGAAAGTAGAATACCAACTATAGCTATTATGCCTCTACTTTTTTTCGCAAGCTTTAGAGTAGATTTTAAATTGTTTCGTTTTTTGTCATTGGACGGTTCATAAAATCCGTTGTTAGGTACGGAAGATTCTTGGTCATTGACGGCAGCGCTGGCGGAATCGTTTTGGCTAGGATTCAAGTCTGAATCTTTATTGTCAAACTGAGATTCAAGGTCATTTATGACATCTCTTTCGCGACCACTTAACTCCGATCCACTGTCATAACCAGCCGAGATCTGATCAAACTCAGCCTGCTCAGCAGGATTTAATCTGCTGTCAGTTTCGGAATCTGTCGTATAATCAACTCGTGCCATATTTTCTCGCTATTTTTCTACACCGCTCCGTAGCCGCCGATCGGTGAATCTGACGGTTTTATTTGTTGTGATACGGGATTTGTATTGATCAAGTTATATTCGGTGTCGCTAGCCTGAATCTGGATGTGAACGTGATTTTGTCCAGCAAAGAATAATCCTTGCCCAACTGGGAAATTGGCTAGTCGTTTCTGCTCTTCATCTGTCAATTTAAACACTTGCGCCAAAACGTCAACGGCGCTGGCGGACTGCTTCAAAAGTAGTTGCATTGAGGAGTTAGAAACGATTGCTCGCCCCATTTTACTTCCGACGAAGTCTTCCACGTCCTGCGTGATCGTCGTTAATCCTAATTGATATTTGCGGGCGCGTTTGGCTAGTGAGAATAAGAAATTGGCAGAATCGTCATATTTCATCAATTGCCAAGCCTCGTCAACAATCAACATACGCTTTCTCTGGTCGGTACGCGTAATATTCCAGATATGATTCAGAACAATATACATCGCTGTTGGTCGCAGTTCATCTTCCAAGTCGCGAATGTTAAAGACAACCATATTATTATTAATGTC
>JABZJR010000045.1 GCA_015257705.1 Nanosynbacter sp. | reverse complement strand
CGATACACTAGATGGCAACGTCTTCATAAAAGCTATCGTTACTGGCGAAAAGAAATTCGTAGGCGTAATCATCAAATACACAGGTCTAACTGTGCTTATAGGTGCAGTAGGACTCTTTTTGCTTACTCAATTTACCCATTTTATTCAAGACAGAACACCAGTTGAAGTAATAGAAAAAGTAAAGGAGGTAACAAAATGATAGAAAAAGCACTAGCTTGGTTTTACGCACGTAAAGGTCGGGTTTCTTATTCAATGGAGAATCGGAATGGTCCAGATTCATACGACTGCTCAAGCTCTGTATATCACGCTCTAAAAGAAGCAGGTCTTTTACCTGCTAGTTATTGGATTGGTAATACAGACACTTTATTCGACGCTCTAGAGAAAAATGGTTGGGCGCGAGTGCCTGAGGACGCTAACGGCGAAGCAGACACACAACGCGGCGATATCTTCATCTGGGGTATTCGCGGCAATTCAGGCGGTGCGTTGGGTCATACAGGAATGTTTGTGGACGCAGATAATATCATCAACTGTCGCTATCAGGCAGGTATTGTAATAGACAATCACGACTGGCTCTGGAGCGCGTCAGGTTATCCACCGTATGCATTTTATCGATATGTAGGTAAACCAAAAGAAACAAAGCGTGTAGCACTTCCTGAAGTCTATTACGCAGATGAAGTAGCAACTGTATTCGACTTACGACAGATTAGATGTAACCGATTGATTGATGAGTTCGACTGGGAGGATAACGGTATACCTGTTTCTGTGGCAATGAGAACAGATAAAGACGGGTACTTGCTAGACGGTGAGATAAATACAGGAGATTACTTCCGAATTGTCGGCTCAACGGAGATATTAGACGAAACTACCGAAAACAACAAACGCTACCTACAGTTGAAAATGGCAGATGATGGTATTTGGGTATTAGCAGAACGAGTACGTGAACTAGCGAATGGAGACGCAGGCACGCCACGACCAGAGAGGCGTCCTGTAGTAGTTACACCTACCGTGAAGATTGAAGCCAAAGATCAACCAAAAACTGTACCTGTAGCGCCACAACCTACCAACGAAGACGTTATGAGGTCTATCGCTAAATTAAGCCAAGACATCGCTAAGAATAAAAGTTTGTTAGAGAAGATTATCGATTTTCTGATGAGTATTTTTAAGTTCAATAAATAAGGAGGAACTATGAAAACTACCAAATATAATGCACTAGAAAAATTACACAACGAACTGAATCGCGGTGCGCCAGGCGACGAAGTTTCTCTTAATATCGGCGGTAAAGAGGTGTTGAAAATCAAGTTTCAAACTGGCGGTACGGCTACCACAGAGCGCAACGGTGTATTTATTGAGGACTTACTTATTGTAACTTACGCAAAACTAGCGGACTACAACCGAGGATTGCCTTGTCGCGAAAACAGTTTAGCCCTTACGAAAATTGAGGAAGCTATTATGTGGCTGGCTAATCGTAAGGTTGAGCGTGAATCTCGCGGCGTGTACGGTACTGAGGAAAAATAGAAGGAGGAGATATGAAATCGCTAGAAGCATTAAAGAATATCAACTATAAAGACGTAGCTATCCGTGCTGGATGGACATTTTTACAAACGTTTATCGCGACGTTCTTATTAGCTGGGGTAAACTTAGTGAACTTGCTATTCGCTGCAAGCTGGCACGAATTATACGCGCTGACAATAGCTACTGCTCTGTCTGCAATCGCGGCTGGATTATCCGCAGCTAAGACTATTATTCTAGACCTAGTAAGGCAGATGAAAGAAGCTGTTGAGTAATTCGGAAATCCCGAACAACTGAACAGTTCGGAAATCCCGAACAGTTGAAAAACTCTACCTTTGATTAAGCTACTGTGTTGCAAGCTCGGTAGCTTTTTCATTTGGTAAGATGTCATCTGCAAGTCAGTAGTTGACTATATGTAAAATATTTGCTAGGATAGAAGTATCAATTTCAGATTGCCGGCCTCTATCGATTGAAAAAAGGTTTTCTTTCGATTGGGGCCGCTTTATTTTGCCCTGAAATACTAAAAAATAGGATTTTTCTGTCAAGCCCTTAGCACTACGGACTTGTGGAAAACTCCTCGGAAATGTAAAACGCCAGAGCTAGTAATGGTGCTAGTTAGCTGTTGGCTCAAAATTTGGAGGGTTAACAGAGGTGAAAACCACTAATATTAATTCTAATGCTAATGCAAAAAAGTTTCATAGAAACTATAATTCTAATTCTAATACTAATATTAGTCGTGATAAGTATGCTAAATCCAAGCAAATAGAGAATATGGCGACTAGATTGTGCCAGATGTTTGGAAATGAACAATACTTCGCATTTTACTGTAAAGTGTTTTGGAAATTACCAGAAGCTACAGTTTGGCAATTAGCGGAAACCGCACTAGAAGCAAAACAAACTCCAGGACGATTATTTACGTATTTATGTAAAAAGGCAGGCGTATGAGTTTTGATACTAAGGAAGCTAGACGTAAACTTATTGAACGTATAAATAAGGCTAAAGCAGATCGAGAACAACTTAGACTATTACGTAAGAATAAAAATGGCTGTGAACACAAATGGAAGGTGTATAAACAGATTATCAAGATTGATCATTTTGCTACTGTCATGAAGGGTCAAATACGTAAATATAGCGGTCCAACTTCACCATATTTCATAGTTAAAGGCTGTCATAAATGTCATGAAAAGCATTACATTGACTTAAAAAATCTGTAAAATAGAACAATTGGGGCGTAAAGGTTACAAATTAAACCTAAGTCACTCTAAGGAGAGAAGAATGACCGCACCAATTCTATCAATCACAACATCAAGAGCTACTGTAATAAGCGAATTACAGAAAATAGATGAAGTACTAGACGTAGATTATCAGACAGAGAATATCAGAGAGCTAGCGTTTCAGTTTATTCATTATTCAGCAATAGTCGAAGATATGTCACCAGCTACAGTAGCTACTAGAGTAGTACGTCTTAAACAATTTGTTAATTTCTGTGATGAATTACACAAAACCAATATAACCGAGCTGTCGCTTAGATGGCTCGATTTTTATTTTTATGAATACAGAAAAACTCACGCAGCTTCAACCACAAACTCAACAAAGCGAGTAATAAAAGCATTCTTCAAATGGTGCAATGAGCATATGAATCTAGACTGTATTAATTCTGAGCTTATTAAGTCACGTAAGAACGCTAAACCACGACCAAGATATATACAACATCATGTTATACAACTAGTACTCAACAGGACGTCAAATAACGCGAAAGAGCGGCATATAAACATGCTAATAGATTTTGCATACGACACTGGATTGCGTATTTCAGAGATTGCCAATGTTAGCTATAGAGATATAGATGGATTGAACTTATACGTAAAGGGTAAGGGTTCTAAGGATCGTACAGTATTCCTAACTAAACGATTAAAAGACAAGATAGATGAATTCGCGACAGACTACAACCGATTATCTGGTCCTCTATTCAATACAAACGATAAAACAGCTAGAGTGTGGATCCAACGAGCATTTAAGAAATATGCAGATATTCATATAACACCTCATCAATTAAGACATAGTTTTGCAGTGCGTCTTTTAATAGCTGGTTGCGATCTTATGACAATACAAAAATTACTTGGCCATCGCGATCTATCAACGGTCCAGATATACCTACAAATTAAAGATGATCTGGCAGAGAGTCAGTTCTATAAAGCAATGGATCACGCTCAAGGCTATTGACATATTTGGTCATTTTTGCTATACTGGTGACAGTTGAGAAAGGCACATACTTTCCAAGCAACTTTACACCAATAATTTCAAAGGCTCTCTACCAAACATTGAAAATGGCAGAGAATTTGATTGCTACTACATATAATTGTTGTGGTGGACAGTCGTAGTTATGGGGAGGCGCACCTCACCAAGTTCCTACGATTGAAATAAGTCTGATGAGCGTTCTGATAAATATCAGAGCGTTTTTAATAGAAAAAAGTAGGTAAATTATGAATGAATTTATTTTAGTAGCAATAAAATTATTGATCGGATTTTTTGCGCTGACGATAATAATTAACATTACGGGAAAAGGTAATCTGGCACCATCTTCCGCTAGCGATCAAGTTCAGAATTACGTACTTGGTGGTATTATTGGCGGCGTTATTTACAATAATGATATTAAGATTTTGGACTATGTTGGGATTTTGTGTATATGGTGTGTGTTGGTGTTGACGCTGAAGTGGATAAAGAAACATAGCGTTAAGGCTAAACAGCTGATTGACGGTAAAGCTTTGATAATTATAGACAATGGGAAGATAAATATCGAAAATTGTGAGAAGGTCGGCTTAAGTGCTCATGATGTTTCTTTCAAGCTTCGAACCCATAATGTTTACTCGACGAAAGACGTGAAAAGAGCTGTTGTTGAACAGGATGGTGAGCTCATTATTTCTCACAAAGGCGAGGAAAATCCGAAATTCCCGTTAATAACAGACGGTCAATTGCAAGCTGATATTTTGGAAGTAATTGGAAAAGACGAAAAGTGGTTGCTTGGTCAGCTTAAAAAACGAGGACTAGAATCCTACGGAGATGTATTTTTAGGCGAGTATGTCGACGGAGATTTGATTCTGACTGCTTATAATTAAAGGTGAATTAACTGGACGAGACGAAAGACGTCGTTGTTTGATAGTGTTGTGAAGTTAACTCTACCGCTACATCTGGTGGTGTCGTATAATGGTTTATAGACAAAGTAAAAAGAGGAGGAATGTAGAAAAATGCTGTACGATGGTTATGTTAATTGTGGGGCAGATATTCTGAGTGAAGATACTTCTGACGAATCGGATAAATATAAAGCTTATGAGGAAATTGCAAATGATGAAGATTTGCAAAGAAGTGTCGGCGGCAAAGAGTTAGGGGGTGATACGACAGAATCTAGCCAAAACAGTGATGATTGCTATCTAGACTTAGAAGCTCTCACCGAGGCTGCTAATGACAAGGAAATTAAAGAGGAAATGGCAGAGTTGGCGGCTCGATGCGCGGGCGTTTATCCCATAGAAGAGTGCGATACTGAAACGGGGATAGTGTTCTAGTTGAATGTTTTTGTTGCTAGGCAATAAGTAAAACTCCGCAATATCCTGGGACTGTCATTTGGAGATTTTCTGCGATAATTAAATCGACAGAGTGAGTTGAGGTAATGATCTTGGCGTTTTCTGGAATGGAAAAGCTTTGTTCTGCGTCCGCGAAATTGATGAAAATATAAGCACGTTGACCGGTTAGTTCTCTTTTTAACCCGAGAATGAATCCGTTGCCAGTGTTTTGCATGATGCTCAAATTGCCATTTTTAAGAATTGGGAAGGTTTGGCGTAATTTTAGTAGCTTTCGGTGCATATTAAGCAGGGAGTCGTTTGTGGTTTTTTCGCTATCAACGTTAATCTTCGTGTGATTTTCATTAACAGGAAGCCAAGGTTTTGCGATTGAAAAGCCTGCAAATTGCGAATCATTCCATTGCATTGGCGTGCGCTCCAAATCTCGACTATCAACAACAGAATTGGCGGGACTAAAATTATCTTGAATGTCATCAGCGGTCAATTCTCCATTCATCATGCCAATTTCGTCGCCGTAATACACTACGCTAATTCC